>NZ_JASKYT010000152.1:0-15167 GCF_041028275.1 Streptomyces sp. PU-14G | reverse complement strand
ATGCCGATCTCCCGGGTCGCCCCGTCTACGTGACCGGGGAGATCGGCATCAACCACAACGGGGATCTCGACAACGCGTTCGCTCTCATCGACGCCGCCGCCGAGGCGGGTTGCGACGCGGTGAAGTTCCAAAAGCGCACCCCGGAGATCTGCACGCCGCGCGACCAGTGGGATCTGGAGCGGGACACTCCGTGGGGCCGGATGACTTACATCGACTACCGGCACCGTGTGGAGTTCGGCGAGGACGACTACCGGGCCATCGGCGAGCACTGTGCCGAGCGCGGCATCGACTGGTTCGCCTCCCCGTGGGATGAGGAAGCCGTCGCCTTCCTGGAGAAGTTCGACGTGCCCGCGCACAAGGTGGCTTCCGCCTCCCTCACCGACGACGACCTGCTGCGTGCTCTTCGCGCCACGGGCCGGACCGTCATCCTCTCCACCGGCATGTCCACGCCGAAGCAGATCCGGCACGCGGTGGAGGTGCTGGGCAGCGAGAACATCGTCCTCTGCCACGCCACCTCCACCTACCCGGCGAAGGCCGAGGAGCTCAACCTGAGGATGATCCACACTCTCCACGAGGAGTTCCCCAACGTCCCGATCGGCTACAGCGGCCACGAGACGGGCCTGCAGACGACGTTGGCGGCTGTCGCTCTGGGCGCCGTCTTCGTGGAGCGGCACATCACCCTCGACCGCGCCATGTGGGGTTCCGACCAGGCGGCCTCGGTCGAGCCGCAGGGCCTCACCCGCCTCGTGCGGGACATCCGCACCATCGAGGAGTCGCTCGGTGACGGCGTGAAGAAGGTCTACGACAGCGAACTGGCCCCCATGCGCAAGCTGCGCCGCGTCAAGGGCACCGTCGCCGAAGCAGCCGAAGCAGCCGAAGCAGCCGAAGCAACGGAGGCAGCCGAAGCAACGGAGGCAGCCGAAGCGGCGGATGGAGCGGATGCGACCGGGACCGCCGGGACCGCCGGTGCTCGCGGGGGGACCCGCGCACCCGCCACGGTCTGACGGCGGCCTTCGAGTCCCCGACGCGGAAACGGAGCGTGCGCGCAATGTCCCGTAACCGCTCCGGCCACGGAGCCTCCGCGGACCTGTCCGCGACCGACCCCGGGGGCGGAGCCCTCCCCGGGCCCAGGGACGGGGCTCTCGCGTTCGTCGAGAGCCCCGTCCAGCTCCTCAACGTCCTCGAGTGGGCGCACAACCACCCCGCGCCCGCCACCTCGTCCCCCCTCACCCTCGTCGTGCTGCCGCCGACCGATCCGATGACCCGCGGTCAGCTGCGCCGCATGGCCGAGCTGGCCCGCGACGAGGGGATCGTCGTGCGCTGGCAGGAGGCCAGGGACGGTGTCGCCGGCGCCTTCACCAGCCTGTTCGCTCTCTCCCGCCGACTGCGCAGGGCCCGCACTCTGGTCATCGGGGACCCGTTCTCCCGTTACGTCCAACTGCTGCTCGCCCTCACGCCCGCCCGGGCGGCGCACCGCGTCACGGTCGTCGACGACGGTACGGCCACCATGGAGTTCGTCGCCCAACTGGCGCGCGGTGAACGCTTCGTCCGCTGGCACCGGCGCGGCACCGGGGGCGGGGCACGCGCTTGGCTGTTCGCGCCGGTCTCCCGCCGCGCCCGCCGCCGCCTCACGCCCCGTGCGGACGGCTCCCGTCCGGTGGAGGTCTTCAGCTCCATGCCGGTGGAGGCGCCCGACAACGTCACCGTCACCGCCAACGAGTTCGCCTGGACCCGTGCCCGCTTCGGCCCGCCCCGCCTGACCAAGGGCGCCGACCTGGTGGGCACCTCCCTGGTGGAGACCGGTGTTGTGGACACCGACCGTTACCTGGAGGCCGTCGCCTCCCTGGCCCGCACCTACGGGGCCACCCGCTATTTCGCGCACCGCCGGGAGAGCAGCGAGAAACTCCAGCAGGTCAGCGCCGCGACGGGGTTGGAGATCGTCCGCCCCGACCTTCCGCTCGAACTGGTCGCCCGGCGCGGTCCGGTCGGCCGTACGATCCTCAGCTTTCCCTCCACCGTCGTGCACACCCTTCCCCTCGCCCTCGCCGGCACCGCCGTGACCGTCGCCGTCTGCGACATAGATCCCGCCTGGCTGACCCGCACCGCCTCTCCTCGCGCCCACAGTTTCCTGACGGGGGTCACGGGCACGGCCGCGCGGGCCAGGAGGCTGCCGTCCGCGCCCCCGGCCACGCCGGAACCGAGCGCTTGAGCGGTCTCGTGCGCGGCACCGTGCCCGCGAAGGGGACCGGTTCTCAGACGTGTGCCGCCGGCTGCGGCACGGCGTCGGCGACAGTGTTGGCGACAGCGTCGGCCGTGTGCGTGCGAGGGCGCGTCGGCGGCGGGGCGAAGGCGAGCAGCAGCACGGCGACGAGCGCCTGGAGGCCGATCAGCAGGGCGAGCGTCTCGGGGACCTGGACGTCGAGGAGGACCATGGTGGCGTTCATGGCGAGGTGGACCGCGATCGCCGCGACGACGCCGCCCCGCTCGTAGGCGTATCCGAGCAGCATCGCCATCGGGATGACGCTGACGGCGAAGAGGATGCCGCTCGGGCTCGCCAGGCCCAGCGTGTGCTGCACGGTGCCGTCGAGGAAGAAGAGCGGCAGGTGCCAGACGGACCAGACGGCGCCCAGTACGAGGGCGCTCTGGTAGCGGCCGAGTGTCGCCCGCATCCGCGGGTGGACGGTGCCGCGCCAGCCCGACTCCTCCGCGAGCGGACCGCCGATCAGCATCGCCCCGACGAACGCGGCGAGCCCGCCGGCGTCGCGTACCGCGTCCTGGGCCTTCTCCAGGCTGAGGGCCGGGCCGCCGGCCTGCTGCGCGAGCAGGCTTCCCGCGAAGATCGTCGCCGCGGCGAGCACCATCAGCAGCGGTGTCCACAGCAGCGTGCTCCGCTGGAAGCGCACCGCGTGCGCGGGGGCGGCCTCGCCGCGTCGGCCGCGGCGGACGCGGAGCACGAGTGCGGCTGCCGACGGTCCGAAGGCGCCGAGGAGGTGGACGCCTCCCGCGGCAGCCGAGTGCGCCGGCCCGCCGAGCGCGAAGGCCGCCGCCCAGGCCGCCCAGCTCACACCGAAGGCGAGGGCGAGGAAGAGAGCCAGGTCGCTCCGGTAGCTGTGCGGGCGGGACAAGGATGCGTGTGAGGTGGTCATGCCAAGAGCTCTCTGTGAGGTCGCCCAGGGGTACGGGCCTGGGGTGGTGCCAGGGACGCTGCTCGTCGCTGCCGGGTCGTGATGCTGGGCGAGGTCGCCCCTGGTATCAACTTCGAGAACGTTATCAGATGTGAGAGCATTGGGGCATGGCACAAGCGAACCAGCTGATGCATCCGGTGCGGATGCGCATCATGCAAGCCCTGCTCGGCGTCGACGAGCTGACGACCGCGCAGCTACGCGAACGGATGCCGGACGTCGCCCCCGCGACCATGTACCGGCACGTCGCCGCCCTCACCCAGGCAGGCATCATCGAAGTGGTGGGGGAGCGGCGGGTACGGGGCACCGTCGAGCGCAGCTACCGCGTCCACCAGGAGAAGGCGCTCGTCGGCACCGAGGCCCGCGCGGTCATGGGCAGGGAGGACCACCGGCGCGCCGTGACGGTCTTCACCGCGGCCGTGCTCGGCGACTTCGAGCGCTACCTCGCCCGCGAGGACGCCGATCCCGCCACGGACAACGTCCTCTACCGGCAGGGTGCGGTGTGGCTCACCGGCGAGGAGTTCACCGAACTGGTCGACGAGATCGAGGCCGCGGTCGCCCGCCGCGCCCACGCCACGCCGGGTGACGGGCGCTCCCGGCACCTGCTCAGTCTCTCCTTCGTCCCGGACAAGAACGCCACCGCGGGGACGGGCGAGGAGAACGAGGACGCCTCGGGAGCCGGCACCGGCACCGGCACCGGTGCCGACAGGGGTGCGGACAGCGGGACGAAGGGGACCGGCAGCCGCTGACGCCGACGACTGCGAGGCGAGCGCGCCTGCGGCGCGAGGCACGGGCCCGGCTGCGAGGCCGGGTCGGCGTGAGGCCAAGCGGACAGGCATACCCAGGCCCAAAGGGGCATAACCGCCGCCAGGGCGAGATTTTCTTCCCCTGGGAGATTGAACTTTCGTGGATCTCTCGCCAGTTGCGGCTGCGGTGCGCCTACTCTTCGACCATGAACGAACTCCTGTCCCCTGCAGCCCCGGAGGTAGACGCACGCGGAGCCGCCGGCGTACTTCCCGAGCTGCCCGGCCGCCTGACCGAACCCCTCCGGCGCGAGCTCATCGCCTTCCGTCGCGACCTCCACATGCACCCCGAGCTGGGCAACCAGGAGTTCCGCACGACCGCAGCGCTCAAGACCCGGCTCGAACGTGCGGGCCTGCGCCCCAGAGTGCTGGCCATGGGCACGGGCCTGATCTGCGACATCCACCCCGGGCTCGGCCAGGAGCCGGGCGACGGCGGGGCCGCGGGCGGGGCGGCGCCCGCCGAGGCCGCGCCGCTGCTGGCGCTGCGGGGCGACATCGACGCGCTGCCCATCCCCGACACCAAGGACGTGCCCTACCGTTCGACGGTCCCCGGGCGTGCGCACGCCTGCGGGCACGACGTGCACACCACGGTGGTGCTCGGAGCCGGCCTGGTGCTGGCGGAGCTGGCGCGGGCCGGGGCGCTGCACCGTCCGGTGCGGCTGCTGTTCCAGCCCGCGGAGGAGGTGCTGCCAGGCGGCGCGTCCGACGCGGTCGACTGCGGTGTGCTGGACGGGGTGGGTTCGATCCTGGCGGTGCACTGCGACCCGCGGGTGGACGCGGGCCGTCTCGGCCTGCGGGCCGGGCCGATCACCTCGGCCTGCGACCGGCTGGAGGTGGTGCTCAGCGGCGCGGGCGGACACACCGCGCGTCCGCATCTGACGACCGACCTGGTCACCGCCGCCGCCAAGCTCGTCACCGAGGCGCCCGCGCTGCTGGCGCGCCGCGTGGACGCCCGCTCAGGCCTCGCCCTGACCTGGGGGCGGATCGAGTCCGGGCACGCGCCCAACGTCATTCCGCAGCGCGCCGAGATGTCCGGCACGCTGCGCTGCCTCGACCTGCCGACCTGGCGCGAGGCTCCCGACCTGGTGCACGCGGCGATCGACGAGCTGGCGACGCTGCACCGTGCCAAGTGCGAGCTGACGTACGTGCGCGGGGTGCCGCCGGTCGTCAACGAGCCGTCCGCGACGGCGCTGCTGCGCGAGGCGATGACCGCGCGCGCCGGTGCCGCCTCGGTGGAGAGCACGGAACAGAGCCTGGGCGGCGAGGACTTCTCCTGGTACCTGGAGCACGTGCCCGGCGCCATGGCGCGGCTGGGCGTCCGGCCTCCGGGGGACCGCCGCACCCGCGACCTGCACCAGGGCGACTTCGACGCCGACGAGTCCGCGATCACCACCGGCGTGGAGCTGTTCACGGCCGCCGCCCTGCTGCACCGTTCCTGACCCGCGCGCCGCACGGCGCCACAGCACCCGCACGGGCGCGCCACAGCACCCGCACGGGCGCGCCACAGCACCCGCGTGGCGCCACAGCACCGGCGCGGCGCCACGGTGCCGCGCCGGTGCCGGCCGGCGGCCCTCCCCGACAGGGCCGTCCCCTCCGGGGGCTCCACCCTGTGAGGTTTGTCGGACATGGGCGGCCCCGGCCCGGTCTCGGCGGTGAGCCGGAGCGACGTCCGTTCGCGACGATCCGATAACGGCTGGTTCCCGTGTCCTTCTGCTGGAAATCTACGCGCGTTAATGTGTGCCCGTCTCAAGGACCGGAACCCAACTGCGGTGCCGGAACCGGTGCTTCCACGACCACAAAGGGGACTCCGTTGCGTCGGGTAACAAAGCTGGCCACCGCGGTCACCGCCACCGCGACTCTCGCACTGACGGCCACCGCCTGCGGTGAAAGCTCCACGGAGTCGAGCGACGGCAAGAAGACCAAGGGTGTCGGGCTCGCGTTCGACGTCGGTGGCCGGGACGACCACTCGTTCAACGAGGCGGCGGCCCGGGGTACCGACAAGGCCGAGAAGGAACTCGGCGTCAAGACCAAGGAGATGACCGCCGGGAACAACGAGACGGAGGAGACCCGCGAGCAGCGTCTCACCTCCCTCGCGAAGGCGGGCTACAACCCTGTCATCGGCGTCGGCTTCAACTACGGCAAGTCCGTCAACAAGGTGGCCAAGGACTTCCCCGACACGACGTTCGGCGTGGTCGACGAGCAGTCCCACACCAAGAACGTGGTCGGCATGACGTTCGCGGAGAACGAGTCCTCCTACCTGGTGGGTGTGGCCGCGGCCAAGAAGACCAAGTCGAAGAAGGTCTCCTTCATCGGTGGCGTGGACAACGCGCTCATCCAGAAGTTCGAGGCCGGTTACGTCAAGGGCGTCAAGGACACCGACCCCAAGATCAAGGTCGAGGTCGACTACCTCTACAAGGAGTCCGACGAGGGCTTCAACGCTCCGGACCGCGCCAAGAACATGGCCAAGGGCATGCTCGCCCGCGGCAACGACGTGATCTACACGGCAGCAGGGCAGTCCGGCGCGGGCTCGATCGAGCAGATCAGCAAGAAGAAGGGCGCCTGGGCGATCGGGGTCGACTCCGACCAGTACCGCCAAAAGGGCCTGGAGAAGTACAAGGACGTCATCCTGACCTCGTCCGTCAAGAACGTCGACGTCGCCGTCTTCGAGCTGATCAAGAGCGTGAAGGAGGGCAAGCCGCTGAAGGGGAACCAGACGTTCTCCCTGAAGGAGGACGGCGTCTCCGTCGCCACCTCGGGCGGCTACATCGACGACATCATGGACGACATCAACAAGGCCAAGAAGGACATCATCGCGGGCAAGGTGGACGTTCCCACCCGGCCGTGACGTCCCGCGGGCGGCCCCGGGTGCCGCGCGGCGCAGCGTGTCGCGCGGCGCGAGGTGCGGGGCCGCCTTCCGCCTTCCTTCGCACGCCTTCGCATCGCCTTCCGCACGTCCTCCGCATCGCCTTCCGCACGTCCTTCGCACTTCCTTCCGCACTCCTCGTGCGCCTCTTCGTGGAGGGGCCTCCACCCTCGCGCCGGGAATCTGAGCTCAACCAGGGAGCACGTCAGCCAAGTGTCCAGCGAGTCCAGCGGCAGCAGCAGCGCGCCGTCCGGGGCGGGCCCGGGGCCCGGTCTTCCCGGGAGCGCCGTCGAACTGCGCGGCATCACCAAGCGGTTCCCCGGAGTGGTCGCCAACCGCGACATCGACATCTCGGTGGCGCGCGGCACCGTGCACGCCCTCGTCGGTGAGAACGGTGCGGGCAAGTCGACCCTCATGAAGATCCTCTACGGCATGCAGCGGCCGGACGAGGGCACCATCGGCATCGACGGCGAGGACGTCGTCCTGCACAGCCCCGCCGACGCCATCGCGCGCGGTATCGGCATGGTGCACCAGCACTTCATGCTCGCCGACAACCTCACCGTGCTGGAGAACACCGTCCTCGGCGCGGAGAAGCTGCACGGCATCGGCTCCAGGGCCCGCAAGAAGATCGTGGAGCTGTCGGACGCCTACCAGCTCGGGGTACGCCCCGACGCCCTGGTGGAGGAGCTGGGGGTGGCCGACCGGCAGCGGGTGGAGATCCTCAAGGCCCTCTACCGCGGCGCCCGCACCCTCATTCTCGACGAGCCGACGGCCGTGCTGGTGCCGCAGGAGGTCGACGCCCTCTTCGACAACCTGCGCGAACTCAAGTCCGAGGGCCTGACCGTGGTGTTCATCTCCCACAAGCTGGGTGAGGTGCTCTCGGTCGCCGACGCGATCACCGTCATCAGGCGCGGCACCACGGTGGCCTCCGTCACCCCGCGGGAGACGAGCCCCAAGCAGCTGGCGGAGCTGATGGTCGGCAGCGAGCTGCCGACCGCCGAGACGCGCGAGTCGACCGTCACCGACACCCCCATGCTCGACGTGGCCGGGCTGCGGCTGGCGGCCACCGACTCCGACGGCGTCGAGCGCGCCGTCCTGGACGGGATCTCCTTCACCATCCACAAGGGCGAGGTGCTCGGCGTCGCGGGTGTGGAAGGCAACGGCCAGGCCGAACTGGTCGAGGCCATCATGGGCATGAGCGACCCGGACGGCGGCACCGTCACCCTGGACGGGCGGGACCTCTCGCACGCCCCCACCCGTGTCAGGCGCGAGAGCGGCATCGGCTACATCCCCGAGGACCGCCACCGGCACGGGCTGCTCCTGGAAGCGCCGCTGTGGGAGAACCGCATCCTCGGGCACGTCACCGAGAAGCCGAACACCAACGGCCCCCTCCTGGGCATCCCGGGCGCCCCGCGGCTGCTGGCCCTCGGGGACGCGCGGGCCGACAGCGAGCGCATCGTCGACGCGTACGACGTGCGCACCCCGGGCATCGAGGTCACCGCCGCCAGCCTCTCGGGCGGCAACCAGCAGAAGTTCATCGTCGGCCGCGAGATGAGCCACCACCCCAAGCTGCTGATCGCGGCGCACCCCACGCGCGGCGTGGACGTCGGCGCGCAGGCGCAGATCTGGGACCAGATACGCACCGCCCGGCGCGAGGGTCTGGCCGTGCTGCTGATCTCCGCCGACCTGGACGAGCTGATCGGGCTCTCCGACACCCTGCGGGTGATGTACCGGGGCCGCCTGGTCGCCGACGCCGACCCGGCGAACGTCACCCCCGAGGAGCTCGGCTCGGCCATGACCGGCGCCGCCACGGGACACCTGGAGCACCAGGAGGAGCCCACCGACGCGGCTTCTTCCGAAGACGCCTCCGGGGACCTCTCCGGGGACCCCTCCGGGAGCGCCTCCGAGGACCCCTCCGAGGACGCCTCCGGGAACGACGACACGAACGGGGGTGCCAAATGAGCCGCCTGAAGGAGAAGTTCGGAGCCGGGGCCGTGCTCCAGGCGCTGGCCGCACCCGCGCTCGCGCTCGTCGCGGCGTTCGTCCTCTCCTCGGTCGTCATCGCGGCGACCGGTGAGGACCCCTTCCACGCCTTCTACGTCATGATCGACTTCGGCTCGAAGAGCGACAGCCAGGTCTGGATCATCAACAAGGCCATCCCGTACTACCTGTCAGCGGCGGCCGTCGCCATCGGCTTCCGCATGAACCTCTTCAACATCGGTGTGGACGGCCAGTACCGGGTCGCCGCCTTCTTCGCCGCCGTCGTCGGCGGGGCACTCGCCCTGCCGGGAGTGCTGCAGATCCCGCTGATCATCCTCGTCGCGATGGCCGTCGGTGCGCTGTGGGCGGGCATCGCGGGCGTCCTCAAGACGACCCGCGGGGTCAGCGAGGTCATCACCACGATCATGCTGAACTCCATCGCGGGCTCGCTGATCGGCTACTTCCTCTCCGAAGACAAGCTCGCCGTCAAGGACGGCAACCTCTTCCACACCCCCACCATCCCCGAGGCCGCCCGCTTCTTCCTCATCCCCACCGACCCCGATCCGATCTACGGCACCGTCGTCATCGCCGTCGTCATCGGCCTGGCCTACTGGTTCGTGCTGGGCCGCACCCGCTTCGGCTTCGACCTGCGGGCCGTGGGCCGCAGCGAGTCGGCGGCGAGCGCCAGCGGCGTGAGCGTGCGCCGGATGGTCGTCACCAGCATGCTGCTGTCCGGCGCCGTCGCGGGCCTGGTCGGCATGCCGACGCTGCTGAACAAGTCCTTCAACTACGGCACCGACTTCCCCACCGGCGTCGGCTTCACCGGCATCGCCATCGCCCTGCTCGGCCGCAACCACCCCATCGGCATGGGCCTCGCGGCGCTCCTGTGGGGCTTCTTGGAGCGCACCGGCATCCAGCTGGAGTTCGAGGGCTACAAGCAGGAAATCGTCGGCGTGATGCAGGGGATCATCGTGCTGTGCGTCGTCATCGCGTACGAGATCGTCCGCCGCGTCGTGCTGCGCCGCCAGCAGCGTGAGGTCGGCGCCGAACTGAGCGCCCGGGCGGGCGCGGGCGCCGAGCAGGACGAGACCGAGCAGAAGGCGGGGGCCTCCGCATGAGCACCACCTCCACACCGTCCAAGCCCTCCGCGCCGAAGAACGCCCCGGCCGCGTCCTCGTCGGCGGGCGGCAAGCGGAAGCTGTCCTACCCCGTCGTGCTGCTGCTCATCGCCGGCGGCCTGCTGCTGCTCTCCCTCGTCCGGGTCGTCACCGGCGACGTACAGCTCTCCAACAGCGGCCAGTTCTCCACCGCGATCGCCGCCGCCGTCCCCATCGGACTGGCGGGCCTGGGCGGACTGTGGGCCGAACGCGCCGGCGTCATCAACATCGGCCTCGAAGGCATGATGATGCTGGGCACCTTCGGTGCGGGCTGGATCGGCTGGCAGTACGGGCCGTGGGCCGCCGTCCTTGCCGGGATCGCGGGAGGCGCCCTGGGCGGGCTGCTGCACGCGCTGGCCACCGTCACCTTCGGCGTCGACCACATCGTCTCCGGCGTCGCCATCAACATCCTCGCCCTCGGCGTCGTCCGCTACCTGGCCAAACTGTGGTTCGGCGCCGACGGCAGCGAAGCGGCCAAGGCCGGCGGCAACGACAAGCAGTCTCCGCCCATGGACAACATGCCGTCCTTCACCGTGCCAGGGCTCGCCGACGGGCTCGGCAGCATCGAGAAACACCACTGGTTCCTCGTCTCCGACCTGGCCGGCATCCTGCGCGCCGTGGTCAGCGAGGTCTCCTGGGTGACGGTGCTGACGGTCGTGCTGTTCGTCGGCAGCTTCTTCGTCCTGTGGCGCTCCCCGTTCGGGCTGCGGCTGCGCTCCTGCGGCGAGAACCCGGTCGCCGCCGAATCCCTCGGCGTCAACGTCTACACCTACAAGTACGCGGCACTGATCATCTCGGGCGCCCTGGCCGGGCTCGGCGGCGCCTTCCTCGCCGTCGGCGTGCACTTCTACCAGGAGAACCAGACCGGAGGGCGCGGCTACATCGGCCTCGCCACCATGATCTTCGGCAACTGGCGTCCCGGTGGCGTCGCCATGGGCGCCGGCCTTTTCGGCTTCATGGACGCCCTCCGCGTCGTCGGCGGCGGCGCCACCGTGCACGCCATGCTGCTGCTGATGGCCGTTTTGCTGGTCGCCCTCGCCGTCTGGAAGTTCCGCGCCGGGCTGCGGGGCGCGCGCGGCGCCCGTGTCCAGGCCGCCGTCGCCCTCGTTATCGCCGTACTGCTCGTGCTGTGGTACGCGCTGACCGACACCGTGGCCCTGGAGTTCGTCGAGATGACGCCGTACGTCACCACACTGCTGGTGCTCTCCCTGGCGGCCCAACGGCTCCGCGCGCCGCGTGCGGTGGGCAAACCGTACCGTCGAGGCGAGGGAACCTAGCGTGCGCAACGTGCCAGAGGGCTCCGGCCCCGGCCCCGGCTCCGGCTCTGGCCCGGGTGCCGGCTCCGACTACTCCGCCGTCGGCCCGGCGACAGGCTCGGCGACCGGCTCGGCGACCGACCCGGCGATCGACTGGGCGGCGCTGCGCGGGAAGGCCCTGGAGGCCCTCTCCCGGGCGTACGCACCCTATTCCGGCTTCCCCGTCGGCGCCGCGGCACTGGTCGACGACGGCCGCACCGTCACCGGCTGCAACGTCGAGAACGCCTCCTACGGGGTCGGCCTGTGCGCCGAGTGCGGACTGGTGAGCGCACTGTTCGCGACAGGCGGCGGCCGGCTGGTCGCCTTCACCTGCGTCGGCGGCGACGGCGTGGTCGTCGCCCCCTGCGGCCGATGCCGCCAACTGCTGTGGGAACACGGCGGCGGCGACCTGCTGATCGAAGCACCCTCGGGGGTGCGCCCGCTCTCGGAACTGCTCGCGGACGCGTTCGGGCCGACCGACCTGGCCCGCTGACCTTCACCGGTCGCCGAAAGGAACGAAGGAGTACCCCCATGGACGCCATCTCCGTCATCCGCGCCAAGCGGGACCGCGAGGAACTGACCGGCGAACAGATCGACTGGATCATCGACGCCTACACGCGCGGCACCGTCGCCGACGAACAGATGTCCGCCCTCGCGATGGCCGTCTACCTCAACGGCATGACCCGCACGGAGATCTCCCGCTGGACCGCCGCGATGATCGCCTCCGGCGAGCGCATGGACTTCTCGGCACTGCCGCGCCCCACCGCCGACAAGCACTCCACAGGCGGCGTCGGAGACAAGATCACCCTGCCGCTCGCCCCGCTGGTCGCCGCGTGCGGCGCCGCCGTCCCTCAACTCTCCGGCCGCGGCCTCGGCCACACCGGCGGCACCCTCGACAAACTGGAGTCCATCCCCGGCTGGCGCGCCTCGCTCACCAACCCCGAGATGATGGACGTCCTGCGCGACGTCGGCTCCGTCGTTTGCGCGGCGGGCGACGGCCTGGCCCCCGCCGACAAGCGGCTGTACGCGCTGCGGGACGTGACCGGAACGGTCGAGTCCCTCCCCCTGATCGCCTCGTCCATCATGTCCAAGAAGATCGCCGAAGGCACCGGCGCGCTGGTCCTGGACGTCAAGGCGGGCTCCGGCGCGTTCATGAAGAACGTCGACGACGCCCGCGAACTGGCCACCACCATGGTGGAACTGGGCCGCGACCACGGGGTCCGCACCGTCGCCCTGCTGACCGACATGAACACCCCGCTGGGCCTGACGGCGGGCAACGCACTGGAAGTCCGCGAGTCGGTGGAGGTCCTGGCGGGCGGCGGCCCGGCGGACGTCGTCGAACTGACGGTCGCCTTGGCGCGCGAGATGCTCGACGCGGCGGGACTGCCCGACGCCGACCCCGCCAAGGCCCTCGCGGACGGCTCGGCGATGGACGTATGGCGCAGGATGGTCACCGCCCAAGGGGGTGACGCGGACGCGGACCTTCCCCGGGCGCGGGAGCACCACGTCGTGACGGCCCCTGCCTCCGGCGTCCTGACCCGCCTCGACGCCTACGCCGTCGGCCTCGCCGCCTGGCGCCTCGGCGCAGGCCGCGCCCGCAAGGAGGACCCCGTCCAGGCGGGCGCGGGCGTGGAACTCCACGCCCGCGTCGGCGACCCCGTCACGGCGGGAGCCCCCCTGCTCACCCTGCACACGGACACCCCGGAGGCGTTCGCAAACGCGGAGGCGGCCCTGACGAACGCCGTCGACATCACGACCCCGAACACATACGAGCCGACCCCCCTGATCCTCGACCGCATCGGGTGACAGCGGGCCCGCCCGCTCGAACGCGGCGCGGGCGACTCGGTACGGGACTACGCCCGCGCGTACTTAGTCCGCCAGTTGGAGGCGTGGGCCTGCATGTCTTCTGGATCGTGATCCCTGGGCTTCTCCAGACGGAGGGGTAGGCAGGAGCGTTGATGCGCGAGGCACAGACAGGGCCCCCCGCCGACCGGAACTGTGATCCCGGTTCGATCTCTCTGCTGACGCTGTCGAATGGCGCATTGGGCCGGGAGCGCTGCGCGACCGGCTCGGCGAACATGCGGCTTCCGACGGCGCAGCCGCGACTGGCTACGGGGTGTGGCAGACGGTCTCGACGTTGTTGCCGTCCGGGTCTCGTACGAAGCTGCCGTAGTAGGACTTGGGGTAACCCGTGATCAGCGGGTACTTTCCAGCCACTGCTCGCCCTTTTCCGTGTTCGCCAGCCACCACAAGGCTCCCATGGGCTCCCAGTCGTAGGAGTCGCATCCCTCCTTGAACCTGGCAACGGATTCGTTCACGTTGTGCGGCCAAGCTTCGAAACCTGTTTCCCCGAGATCGCCAATCTCCATAAGTTCTTCTCTCAGTAGCTCTCTCAGGAGGTCGAGGGATACATCCTTGAAGTCTCCTCCGTGAGAGTTGGTGAACTCCTCGGCCACTCCGATGAGGAAGTCAACCATGACCCAATCGTCTTCTCCTTCGATGAGCATTTCCTTCACCAGTGGAACCAGGTACTCCCGCACGTCCCTCCTTTTACTGGGATGGATCTATGTGAATCTTCCTTGGTTTCTTGCTCTCCGGCCACCTCATGTCTATGGTCGCGCCGCCCGAGTCGGACTCCGTCCTCCATTGGATCACGGTTCCATCGTCGAGTTTATAGACTTCGGGTACTTTGGGGCCGCGGGCAGGTAGCTGTTCTGCATCTTTCGTCCGGCCGTGCCAGGTGAAGGTGATCCGTCGGGAGTATGGGCCGGTTTTGGATATGCGGCGGGCCAGAGAGCCGTTGGTGTAGAGAAAGGTCTCGCCCTGCGGGTTGGTCGCCGAGATCAGGCGGTCCTGGGTGAGCTCGCGGATCTCCGTGACGTGGCTGTCGGGGCGGTAGGCGTAAACGTGTCATGCTTCGTCGGCGACGAGACTTCGCATTGCGCGAGAGATTTCACGTGCCAGACCGATCACATTCTCGCGATACCAACCGGTGCGCTGGTGGAAATCTTCGTCCGAAACGAACTCTGTGGCGGCGCAGGCGAGACTTGCATAGACGCCATGAAGCTGCTGCATCGAGAGTGCGAGTTCCTTGCTTAGATCGCTATTTCTGGATTCTCGCATTGTGCTGGCAGTGGCTGCCACTACGTAAGCGGCTTCCCCCAAGTTGAACTGCGACATTTCGTCGCTTCCGCCTGATCCAGCCGCTAGCGTGAGGCATTCCTCGATGACGGCTGCCTGGGGCGGGGTCAATTTGATCGAGAAGCGACCTTCACCTGTACGGTTGATGCGCACGCGGGTCCTCATTTTGGTGCGTACCTCTCTGAATTAAGCCGGACTCCGGCATTATGATCCACTCCGTCTGCTACGTGATTCCCGTACTGCTGCTCAAGTGCATCGTACGTATCGTCATCGGTCCCAGAGCACCCCTGAAGAACCGAGTGGGTCGGCCCGGGTGTGTGGATTATCGAGGTAGCGGTGATGGTGCGGTGGCGGGACGAGTCCCAGAGGGTCTGGGCGAGCGGGCGGCGGGTGCCGTCCCAGGTGAAGGTGATTCGTGGGGAGTCTGGGCCGGTTTTGGATATGCGGCGGGCCAGAGGGCCGTAGGTGTAGAGCCAGGTCTCGCCCTGCGGGTCGGTCGCCGAGATCAGGCGGTCCTCGGCGTTCCACCGATAGGTCCAGGTGCGGGTTTGGACGTTGAGGAGTTTACGGGTCTTGCGGATGAGGCGGCCCGCGGCGTCGTGTTCGTAGCGACACTTGCGGGCCTGCGGGTTGGTGACCTTCACCAGGCGTAGTTCGGTGGGTACGCGAACGCGCACTCCGCGCCGTCCGGGTCGCGCCGGGTGGCGGAGAGGTCGAAGTGGGCGGCCGGCGCCTTGGTCGGGGGG
>NZ_JASKYT010000151.1:0-17848 GCF_041028275.1 Streptomyces sp. PU-14G | reverse complement strand
GTCCGGGTCCACTTCCGAGTCCGGGTCCAAGTCCGCTTCCGGGCCCGGTGCCAGGTCCGCTTCCGGGTCCGGGTCCGCAGCCAAGGCCAAGGCCCCAGGCGGTGGAGCGGGAGCCGGGTCCGCGTCCGCGCCCCGCTCCCAAGCCGGCTCGGAAGTGGACCCGGACGACGTGTCGGACGGGTCCACTTCCGAGTCCGGGTCCAAGTCCGCTTCCGGGCCCGGTGCCAGGTCCGCTTCCGGGTCCGGGTCCGCAGCCAAGGCCAAGGCCCCAGGCGGTGGAGCGGGAGCCGGGTCCGCGTCCGCGCCCCGCTCCCAAGCCGGCTCCACGACGGGTGCGGCATCCGGCGCGGGGGACGGTGCGGGCGCGGGCGAGAGCGCCGGGTCCGGCTTCCCGGTCCCCGGCGCGGGGCCGCTGCCGGGGGCCGGGAGCGGCGGCCGGGCGCTGCCGCCGGAGAGCGGGGGCAGCGGCGCGATCACGTCGCTGCGTGACCTGAGGGACCTCCCCGAGCTCCGCAAGGGCCTCCCGCCCCGGACACTGGCGATGGTGGCGGGGGCCGTGGTCGTCGTCATCGTGGTCATCGTCCTGCTGGTGGTGAGCCTCAGCAGCGGCGGGGACGGCAAGGGGGACGACGCGTCCCGTCAGGGATCGGCCACAGCGGGCGCGGAAAAGGCCGGCAGCAGCAGCCCCAGGAAGGGCCAGGAGGCCGGAGCGGGCGCGGCGGAGGACGGTCCGGCGTCCGACGGCAAGCAGGACGGCAAGGGCGACGAGGGGGACGGCGGCGAGGACGAGTCGTCCGACTCCGGTCTGCCGGACGGCTACACCGAGGTGAAGGACGACCGGTTCCACTTCTCCGTCGCGATGCCCGACGGCTGGGAGCGCTACGGCATAGCGGGCAGCAACTCGGGCGGCAAGTACGCGGCCGACTCGGGCGGCTATCCCAGAATCCAGATCGACCGCACGAGCAGCCCTGGTCCGGACGCCGCCAAGGCCTGGCGTCAGCAGGAGTCGGCGGCCACGAGCAAGAGCCCCGGCTACAAGTCGCTGGGTATCGAGTCGGTCGAGTGGCGGGACTATCCGACCGTCGCCGACTGGCAGTTCCTGCGCGAGGAGGACGGCAAGAAGGTCCACATCCTCAACCGGGGTTTCAAGGTCGATGACGAGAACGGCTACGCGATCCTGATCACCTGCGAGGCCGACGCCTGGCAGGACGAGGAGTGCGAGACGCTCAGGGACACGGCGTTCGAGACGTTCAAGCCCCTCTGACCGCCCGCGCCGCGCGGGAACGGGTGGCGGCGGCAGGCGGAGTCGCGGTGACGCGCGGGGTTCCCGGACGTATCGTGAGAGACGCAGACCGTCACCGTCCGCAAGCGGGCGGAGGGGAAACGGAGTTGGCGGTCCCGCGCACGGTTGGGAGGCGTCGTGGAGGAGTACGCGGAGTACGCGGGACGGCTGTTGGCCGGCCGCTACCGCCTGCCCCTTCCGCCCGCCGACGCGTACGAGCTCGCCGAGTCCCCGGCCTGGGACACCGCCAGTGGGCAGGAGGTCCTGGTACGCCAGGTGCCGCTGCCCGAGGTGGTCGAGGCGGAGGTCGTCGGGGCCGATCCTCTCGATGACGGACGCGGCGGGCCCGGACACCGGGGCGGTTCCGCTCCCGCCGCGCACGACCCGGCAGAGCCGGGAGGGCCCGGATACCCCGGCGGGCCCGGACACCCCGGCGGGCCGGGTGGCGGCCGGGCGACCCGGCGTCCCGCCGACCCGGCGGTGCGCAGAGCGATGGAGGCCGCCGTCGCCGCCGCGCAGTTGCCCGACCATCCCGGTCTCGACCAGGTCTTCGACGTCTTCGTGGAGGACGACGGGCTGTGGATCGTGAGCGAACAGGTGCCTGCCGGCTCGCTCGCCGCGCTGCTGTCCGAGCGCCCGCTGAGCGCCCACCGCGCCGCCGAGATCGCCGCGGACCTGCTGGCCGCGCTGGGGGTCGTGCACGCCCACGGCTGGGTGCACCGGAACGTCACCGCCCGCACCGTGCTCATCTGCGAGGACGGCCGGGCGATGCTCACCGGGCTCGTCGTGGGAGCCGCCGAGGAGGCACTGTGCGGTTACGATCCGCTGCCCGAGGCGAACGGGCCGACGGCCGCGCCCTCACCGCCCGGGGAAGACCCCCCGGGTGGCGGCGCACCCGAACCCCTCCGTAACGGTGACAGCGCCCCCGCGCAGGCGGCACCCGCACCTCTCCGTCAGCCCACTGCGCAGCAGGCGCGAACGCGAACGCAGGCACAGGCACAGGCGCATGAGCAGGCTCAGGCACCGGGCGCGGGGCCTGCGACCTGGACGGGGCGCCGGCTTCCCGAAGGCTTCACGGCGCGCGGGGAGGACCCGTACGAGCCCCTCGGGGAGGCGCCGGGCCGGCCGGACGTCTCCCCGCACGGGACGGGACGGGGCATCTTCGGGTTCGAGGGCATCGACCCCGAGGAGGACGTGCGCGGGCCGCGCGCCCGTGGCCGTCGCCGGCCCGGACCCGGCGACGGCGGTGAACCGGGCGGGGAAGGAGCGGCGGACCCGCTGTCGGCGCGCGCGGCACGGCGCGGTGCGATCGCGGCGTACCGGGAGGGCGCCCAGCGCGCCCTCGCCGACACCCGCAGCGCGGAGCACCGCCCCGGCGGGCAGGGCGCCGAACAGGGGCGCGCGCCCCGCGGCGACGGCGAGAGGGACCTTCCCCGCCAGGCCGGCGACTGGTGGTCCACCGCGCCGGGAGGTGGCCGGAGCGGCAGCGGCGAGGCGCACCGTCCGCCCGGCGCGCTGGACGACGAGGTCCGCTGGTTGCCGTCCGACGAGGACGAAGTGCGGCCCGACGCGCTGGAGGCGGGCGGCGGAGGGCGCCAGGTCGAGCGGGACGAGATCTACGGCCCGCGTGCGGCCGGCCCCTACGGTGCGGGGACGACGCCGTACGGGGGACCGCACGGGGCGGCGGGGAGCGACACCCCAGCGAGTGGTCCGACCGCGTTTCCGGGCGCGCGGCGTCAGGACACGCGCAGCATTCCCGCACAGTGGACCACCGGGCCCGAACGCCCGGACGAGACGCGCCGCCACCTGAGGGGGCTCCCGGCCTCCTCCCCGGACGAGGAAGCCGACGAAGGCGCCCTCCACGGTCAAGGCGCCCTCCACGGGCGGGACGCCCTCGACGGTCAGGGCGCCCCCCACGGCGAGAGCGCTCTCCAGAGCGACCGCGTGCTCGACGGGGGAGACGCCTCCTATGCCCAGGAGCCGGTCGGCGATCCCGCTGACCGCCCCTGGGGGGAGACGGCGGACGCGGCGGACATCGCGGGACGGTTCCGTGGCCCGGGGACGGCGCTGGCGGCCCAGCGGGCACGGCATGCCCGGATGACGGTCGTGGGTCCGGTGACGGAACGCTGGGCACCCGAGCAGGCCGGGCCCGTCTACGAGAACTGGCGGCTGGCGCCGCCCGTGGGCCCGGCCGCCGATCTGTGGGCGCTGGGTGCGTTGCTCTTCCGCGCCGTGCAGGGCCATGCGCCCTATCCCGAGGACAGCGCCGCCGAGCTGGTGCAGCTGGTGTGCGCGGAGCCGCCCGCCTTCGCTGAGGACTGCGGTCCGCTGCGTCCCGTCGTCGAGTCGTTGATGCGCCAGGACCCGACGGAGCGGCCCGACTTCGAGGAGCTGCGTGGCTGGCTGCGTTCGCTCGTCCGTTCGGCGCCGGAGCCGGATGTCGGGCTGCGGACGGTGACGGCACCGTCGTTGGAGCCCGGCGGCCCTGCCGACCCGCGCAGGCTGCCGATCGTCCGGCGGCGCGGCGAGTTGGTGCGCAGACGTCGCCGCTCCAGGCGCCCTGACGACCGGCGCCGCCCGCGTCGCGAGCGCGACCGGCCAAGCGCCCCCGCCCCCGCCCCCGCCGCGGTGCCCGACCACGCCGAGGCCCTGGCGCACGAGCGGGTGCCGGAGTACGAGCCCGCCGCGGCGCCGACGCCTGCCGTGCCGCGTGCGGAGCGGGAGCGGCGGCCGGGCGGGGCCGGTCCGCGGCGGCTCGGCCTGGTGATCCTGGGGCTGGTGCTGCTGGGCATGGCGGCTGCGGTGGCGTTCGTCATGTGGTTCCTGCCGGACAAGGAGGAGGGCGGCGACAACCGGAAGGGCTCCGTCGTCGTGCCGGAGGAGCAGGAGCGTCCGCCGGAGGGCGGGGACGAGAGCGGGGACGGCGGCAGGGCCGGCAGCGCCGACCGGCACGGCGAGGACGACAAGGACGCGAAGAAGGGCAAGGGCGGCGACGGTGGGACCGCGTCGTCCGCCGGGCCGGGGGCGAAGTCCCCGCCGGCGCCCAAGGGGTACAAGACCAGCCAGGATCCCGCCGGGTTCCGCATCGCCGTCCCCGAGGAGTGGGACCGGCGCTCGGCCAACGGGCGCGGCCAGGTGCGCTACAACGGCGGGCAGGTGGAGATGGTCGTCGTCAATGGGCGGGACAGCACGGAGAAGTACGGCAAGGACCCGATGGCGTACCAGAGCGAGGACGAGCCGGAGCTGTCGGCCTACCGGGCGTCGGACTGGGCGAGTACGGGCGGGTTGCGGCGCATCGACGTGGGCGACACGGCCATGGCGGAGGGCACGTTCTCCTGGCGTGAGGGCGGCGGGCGCCAGGTGTACGCCCGCAACCGGGCGATGATCCTCGACGGGCGCTACCACGTGCTGCTCGTGATCGGTTCCAAGAGCCACCGGGCCGAGATCGACCGTCATTTCGAGGCGGTCGCCGACACCTACCGTTCCACCGCGGTCCGTTGACGGTCACAGGTCTGTGAACTCGCTGGCGCTCGCCTTTCCGGTGGGTCCAGGGTGGAGGCCATGACGAGCGCGGGGGAGCAGGGGCACCGGTTGGACGATTCGACCAGTTACGGGCTGCGACCGCCCGCGCAGGCGAGCCACCAGGACCCTCGGCCCGCCCAGCCTCCGCCGTCCCCGCAGGCGCCACCGCCCGCGCACGAGGCGCAGCACCCGCAGCCCCCGCAGCACCCGCAGGGGTCCCAGGCATCACAGGCATCACAGGACGCACAGGCCCGCCAGGCCGCACAGGCCGCACAGGCCGCACAGGCCGCACAGGCCGCACAGGCCGCACGAGCGAGCCACCACGATCCCCAGGCGTCACCGCCACCGTCGCCGTCGCCGGAGGCGTCACCGTCGCCGTCGCCGGGGGCGCAGAGCGCGCCGCCCGCGCGGGACCCGCGCACCTACGAGCCGACCCGGGCCGCGGTGCCGGCACCGCCCGCCGCCGGGGCCGACCCGGGGGCGGGGCGGCTGGTCGGTGGCCGCTACCGCCTCGCGTCCCGGCTGGGGCACGGTGGCATGGGCACGGTGTGGCGCGCCCACGACGAGGTCGTCGACCGGGACGTGGCGGTCAAGGAACCGCGGCTGCCCGACCACCTCTCACCGCGCGAGCGGGAGACCATGCACGCGCGGATGCGCCGCGAGGCCCGTACCGCGGCGCGGATCGACCACCCTTCCGTCGTCACCATCCACGACGTGGTGATCGAGGACGACCAGCCGTGGATCGTCATGGAACTGGTCCAGGGCCGTTCGCTGGCCGACGTGCTGGGCGAGGGCACTCTGGACGCGCGCGAGGCGGCCCGGATCGGCCTCGCGGTGGCGGGAGCGCTGGACGCCGCGCACGAGAAGGGCGTGCTGCACCGCGACGTGAAGCCGGACAACGTGCTGCTGGGCCGGTACGACCGGGTGGTGCTCACCGACTTCGGTATCGCACAGGTGCAGGGCGAGCAGGGGCTGACGGAGACGGGCACGTTCGTCGGCTCGCCCGAGTTCACCGCGCCCGAGCGGGTGCTGGGCCAGCGCCCCGGGCCCGAGTCGGACCTGTGGTCGCTGGGCGTGGTGCTGTACGCGGCGACGGAGGGCGTCTCCCCGTTCCGCCGTTCCAACAGCCCCGCCACGTTGCAGGCGGTGCTCTCGGCCGAGCCGCAGCGGCCGGCGCGGGCGCTGAGCGCGTCCGGAGCCCTGGGGATGCTGCTCACCCGGCTGCTGGCCAAGGAAGCGGCGCTGCGTCCGGACGCGGCGGAGGTCCGCCAGACGCTGGAGGATGTGGCCCGTCCGCCGCTGCGCTCGCCGCGTCCGGTGCCCGGGCCGGGCGGTGGGGGCTCGCTGGCCCGCGGGCTGCGCGGGTTCTTCGGCAAGCTGCGCACCGAGCGGCGCTGGCAGTTCGGTACGGGCGGCGTGGTGGTCGCGCTCGCGGCAGCGCTCACCGTGTTCTTCGTCCTGACGGCCGACCAGGCGCCGGACGGCTGGCACACGCGGAACGAGGACAAGCGGGTGCGGGCCTCCCTGGCCGTCCCCGAGGAGTACAAGCGCAGCGCCGACGAGGAGTCGGTGGCCTTCACCGATCCGGGGAGCGTCATCTCGATGGAGCTGAGCCGCTCCAGCAAGGACATCAAGGACAGTTCGCTCACGGAGGCCAACTCCTGGAAGGACTACTACGAGGACGGCGCCGAGGAGGACGGCTACAGCGACACGATGGGCAACGTCGTATCCCGGGTGACGGAGGCCGACCAGCAGGGCAAGGAGGCGGCCGAGGTCGTCACCACCTTCCAGGGGCTCAACGAGATGGACGAGCCAGAGGGCCCCAAGAAGACCCGGCACGAGCTGATCTACGTCAACGGTGACGGCGTGCGCTGGCGGCTCACGGTGGAGATGCCCGCCAAGGGCAAGTCGCACCAGGACGGCGAGCAGGTCTTCGACGAGGCGAAGAAGTCCCTGAAGATCCACGATCTGTGACCGTGCGGGCGCCACGGGCGGGACGTCCGGTGCCCGTTCCGGTGTTGCCAGCAATCACTGGCGGATTCCGTGAAAACGGGTTACCGCTGGGTATACGAGCCGGTGCCCCGAGTCGTACGCTCGGGCGCATGACGGACTCGCTGGAGAGCACCAACCCCTCAGCCGCCGCCGCTCCCGCCGACGGCAACCCGGTCGCCACCGCGCCCGCGGGGGCCAGGACAGCGGCCGACGTGGTCACGCCGCACCTCGTCGCGGCCCTGACCCGCGGCGTGGTGGGCAGCGGCAAGACCGCCAACCGCTCCCCCTTCACCGGGGACGTGCTGGCCGAGCTGCCCGAGTCCACCCCCGAGGACGTCGCCACCGCCTTCGAGACGGCCCGTGCGGCGCAGCAGCGGTGGGCGGCGCTGCCGGTGCGGCAGCGCGCGGCCGTACTGCTGCGCTTCCACGACCTCGTGCTGGCCCGCCAGTCGGAGGTGCTCGACCTCATCCAGCTGGAGACCGGCAAGGCCCGGCTGCACGCGCACGAGGAGGTGCAGGCGGTCACCGTCGCCGCCCGCCACTACGGCCGCAAGGCCGCCGCCTACCTGCGGCCCAAGCGGCACACGGGGGCGATACCCGTGCTGACGAAGGTCACCGAGCTGCGCCACCCGCGCGGCGTCGTCGGCCAGATCGCGCCCTGGAACTACCCTTTCGAGCTGTCCGTCGGTGACGCGCTGCCGGCCTTCGTCGCCGGCAACGCCGTGGTGATGAAACCCGACACGCAGACCGCGCTGACCGCCCTGTGGGCCCGCGACCTCATGATCGAGGCGGGCCTGCCCGAGGACGTGTGGCAGGTCGTCCTCGGGGAGGGTCCCGTGATCGGCCCCGAGGTCGCCGACCGCGGCGACTACGTCTCCTTCACCGGCTCGACCCGCACCGGGCGCGAGGTCGCCCAGCGCGCCGCGGCCCGCCTGGTGGGCTGCTCGCTGGAGCTGGGCGGCAAGAACGCGATGCTCGTCCTGGACGACGCCGACCTGGACAAGGCGGCGGCGGGCGCGGTGCGCGGCGCCTTCTCCTCCGCCGGGCAGCTGTGCATCTCCATCGAGCGCCTGTACGTCCACGAGTCGGTCGCCGACGCCTTCCTGGAACGCTTCCTGGCCCGGGTGCGGGCCATGCGACTCGGGTCGTCGCTCGTCTACGGGGCCGACATGGGCTCCCTGGTGTCCGCACGGCAGTTGGAGACCGTCCAGCGGCACGTGCGCGACGCCGTCGCCAAGGGGGCGAAGGTGCTGGCGGGCGGCAGGCACCGTCCGGACGTCGGTCCGCTGTTCCACGAGCCGACCGTGCTGGAAGGCGTCGAGCAGGACATGTCCGTCTGCGGCGAGGAGACGTTCGGGCCCGTCGTCTCCGTCTACCGCTTCGCCGACGTGGACGAGGCCGTCGGCCTCGCCAACCGCAGCGCCTACGGCCTCAACTCCTCCGTCTGGAGCGGCGACGGCCGCCGCGCCCGCGCGATCGCCGCCCGGCTGCGCACCGGAACCGTCAACGTCAACGAGGGCTACGCCTCCGCGTACGGCAGTGCCCAGGCCCCGATGGGCGGCATGGGCGACTCCGGACTCGGCCGCCGCCACGGCTCGGAGGGCATCTTGAAGTACACCGAGCCGCAGACGGTGGCACACCAGCGGGTGCTGCCGATGGCACCGTCGCTCGGCATGAGCGACGAGGCGTACGCGGCGTTCATGTCGCGCTCCCTCAAGGCACTCAAGACGCTCCGCTTCCGCTGAGCCGCCGCTCCGCCCCCGCGTTCCGCTGAGCGTCCGCCGCCGCGCCCGGCGGTCCCGTCCCGGCGGCCCGCCCGTGAGACCGCCGCCGCCCCCACCGGCGGCCAGCCCGCACCGTCACCGCAGAACCGGAGGTACTCGTGTCCCTACCCCACGCTGCCCAAAAGCGGGCGGACGCAGACCCGTTCGACTACGACGTGCTGGTCGTCGGCTCCGGTTTCGGCGGCTCCGTCTCGGCGCTGCGGCTGACCGAGAAGGGCTACCGGGTCTGCGTGCTGGAGGCCGGACGGCGCTTCTCCCGGGACGAGTTGCCCAAGAACTCCTGGGACGTGAAGAACTTCCTGTGGGCGCCCTCGCTCGGCCTCTACGGCATCCAGCGCATCCACCTGCTCGCCAATGTCATGATCCTGGCAGGCGCCGGGGTCGGCGGCGGGTCCCTCAACTACGCCAACACCCTCTACGTGCCGCCCAAACAGTTCTTCGAGGACCGCCAGTGGGGCCACATCACCGACTGGCAGGCCGAACTCGCGCCCTACTACGACCAGGCCAAGCGCATGCTCGGCGTCCGCCTCAACCCCACCACCACCCCCTCGGACGTCCACCTGAAGGCCGCCGCCGACCGCATGGGCTACGGCGACACCTTCCACCTCGCCCCCGTCGGCGTCTTCTTCGGCGACGGCGAGGACGGCGACGGCACCGCGCGCACCGCCCCCGGCGAACAGGTCCCCGACCCCTACTTCGGCGGCGCGGGCCCCGCACGCACCGCCTGCGTCGAGTGCGGCGAGTGCATGACGGGATGCCGCAGGGGCGCCAAGAACACACTCAACGAGAACTACCTCCATCTCGCCGAGAAGGCCGGAGCCGAGATCCGCCCCCTCACCACCGTCGTCGGCATTCGCGAGCGCACCCCGGGCACCGACGAGGACGGCTACGAGGTGGCGACGCTGCGCACCGACCGGCGCCGCGCGAAACCCCGCGTCCTGCGCGCCCGCCGCGTCGTCCTGGCGGCCGGCACCTACGGCACGCAGAAACTGCTGCACCGCGTCAAGGACGCCGGCACGCTGCCCCACCTCTCCCCGCGCCTCGGCGAGCTGACCCGCACCAACTCCGAGGCCCTCGTCGGCGCGCAGACCGTGGCGCGCCGCTACCGCAAGAAGTGGGGCAAGGGCGCGGAGCTCGACTTCACCAAGGGCGTCGCCATCACCTCGTCCGTCCATCCCGACGCCAACACCCACATCGAGCCCGTCCGCTACGGCAAGGGCTCCAACGCGATGAGCGCCCTGACCACGCTCCAGGTGCGGCAGAACACCACCCTGCCCGGCGCCCTGGCGCACGTGGTGACCTGCCTGCGGCACCCCGCGCTGTTCGCCCGCTCGCTGTCCGCGCGCAAGTGGTCGGAGCGCATCATCATCGGGCTCGTCATGCAGACGCTCGACAACTCGCTGACCACGTACCGCAAGGAGGGCGGCCTCGGCAAGGGCATGCTCACCGCGCGGCAGGGACACGGCGCCCCCAACCCCGTGCACATCCCCGAGGGCGCCCAGGCGGCGAGCGCCCTCGCCGAGGAGATCAACGGCTTCGCCGGCACCAACATCGGGGAACTGATGGGCACTCCGCTCACCGCCCACTTCCTGGGCGGCTGCCCCATCGGACAGGACGCCGAGCACGGTGTCATCGACCCCTACCACCGGCTCCACGGCCACCCCGGCATCTCCGTCGTCGACGGCTCGGCCGTCTCCGCGAACCTCGGCGTCAACCCGTCCCTGACCATCACCGCGCAGGCGGAACGGGCCATGTCCTTCTGGCCCAACAAGGGCGAGAGCGACCCGCGCCCCAGCCAGAGCGCCGCCTACCAGCGGCTGGCCCCCGTCGCACCGGCGAGGCCCGCTGTCCCCGAGAGCGCCTTCGGAGCGCTGCGGCTGCCGCTGCTGCCGGTGCCGGACGTGCCGGCGCGGGACGGGCAGGCGGGAGACGCGCCGGCGGGGGATGCGCCGGCGGGGGATGCGCCGGCGGGAGACGTGTCGGCGGGAGACGCGCCACCGCCGGACGTCCAGACGCCGGACTGAGCCCCGCTCGCGGGAGGGCCGGCTGTCGGTACGACGAGCCGGCTGTCGGTACGACGAAGGGCCCCGTGGCGCCGGCCGGGTGGGTGGCGGCAGCCGCGGGGCCCTCGGACCAGCACCGGCGTCAGGGCAGCGCCCGTGCTGAGGGGCGGCGCCGGGGGGAAGCGCCGCCGGAGTGGTCGAACCAATGGCGGAAGTCCGCCACGGCCGACCCGTGGTCGTCATCGGGTGATGCGCTCATCTGGCTCGCTCTCGCATCGTCCTGGATGCGGCTCACCTTCCGCAACCGTTTCGACGCAGCGGGATTCCCGCGGTTCGGCGGGGAGTCCGCAGTGCGCTTGTGGCGCCGTCGAAAGACCGCGGAGCGGCCGGCCCAGAGCGTCCCCGGGACCGGCCGCTGTCGTGACCGGGCTGCTGTCCCCTGCCGTCCGGTCACAGCACCGAAGCGAGGTCCCACGACGCCCGGCGTCTCCCCTCCCGGGAAGGACGGACGTCTCATCGCTCCGGTGACGCCGCCCCGCTCGCCGCCGGGCGCCCGGCGGAGATCAGGGACACCGGGATCAACGAAGCCCCTCCGGGCCGGTCACGCGCCGTACGGGTGAGGGCCCTTCGGGCCCCCGCGCCCCGGGTGTCCCCACGAGCCACCACCCACCCGCGGACCGCACACTGCGGGCAGTGGCACCCCGTTACCGGAGACAGCACACACAGCACGCGCCCGGGCCCACAAGACAAGCTCTCTTAGTGGCCGCGGCACAGCCGCAGCAGCGTCATCGCCAGATCGCGGCCCGCCGAGCCGAGCTCACCGCTGTAGTGGTCGAGGATCTCCATCTCGCGAGCGAGATGGACCCGGCGGCCACCCGACTCGATCCGCACGCGCTGGATCGTCTCCGAGACCTCCATCCGGTCGCGGACCAGGGCCACGATGCGGGCGTCCAGCGCGTCGATGCGGGCACGCTCCGCGGCGATCACCGTCTCGGGGTCGTCCGAGGCGGTCTGCGGGGTCGGTTGTGCGGCGGTGCTTGAGTGCATCAGCTGCCAGCTCCTCAGCTCGGTGGAGCCCTCGGGCTACGGCGGTCCGGGAGCCGACACACAGGCGCCCCGGGCCTTGGCCGGCCCGGGGCGCCTGGGGAAGTCGTGTGTTGTCTTGCTCACACAGAACGTCGACCATGGCAGCCGGCCGGGCCGGTGCCATAGGTAAACCAGAAAGCGCTCTGCGTAAACACGCGGCCAGTATGTCACGGCCGCCCGCGCCCGAGAGCCGCCCTCCCCGCAGGGCGCCGCGGGCGCTGCCTGTGCGGCCGGGGAGCCCGCGCCGGCGCGGCGGGGGAGTCCGCGCCCGTGCAGTGGGGCAGTGGGGGAGCCCGCGCCAGTGCGGCGGGGGAGTCCGCGCGGGCGTGGGGCCCGGAGGCGGATCGGTATCATCGGGGGTGAACCCTCTTCACCGTTCACCGCCGAAAGGCATCAGCTTCGTGGCTTCCAACCCGTCCGAGAGCAGCGCCCCGGACACCGTGCTCGTCGTCGACTTCGGCGCGCAGTATGCCCAGCTCATCGCGCGTCGGGTGCGTGAGGCGCGGGTGTACAGCGAGATCGTTCCCTCGACCATGCCGGCCGCCGAGATGCTCGCCAAGAACCCGAAGGCGATCATCCTTTCCGGCGGCCCCTCCTCCGTGTACGCGGAGGGCGCCCCCTCCCTCGACCGCGGCGTCTTCGAGGCGGGTGTCCCGGTGCTCGGCATCTGCTACGGCTTCCAGCTGATGGCGACGACGCTGGGCGGCACCGTCGACAACACGGGCAGCCGCGAGTACGGCGCGACGCCGCTGGCGGTCACCAGGTCGGGCTCCACGCTGTTCGAGGGCACTCCGGACGAGCAGCAGGTGTGGATGTCGCACGGCGACGCCTGTTCCGCGGCGCCGGAGGGCTTCACCGTCACGGCGTCGACGGATCTCGTGCCCGTGGCGGCGTTCGAGAACGACGAGCGGAAGCTGTACGGCATCCAGCATCACTGCGAGGTGATGCACTCCACGCACGGCCAGCAGGTGCTGGAGCACTTCCTGTACCGGGGCGCGGGGCTGGCCCCGTCGTGGACGACGGAGAGCATCGTCGACGAGCAGGTCGAGGTGATCCGGGAGCAGGTCGGCAGCAAGCGTGCGATCTGCGGGCTGTCCGGCGGTGTGGACTCCGCGGTGGCCGCCGCGCTGGTGCAGAAGGCGATCGGCGAGCAGCTCACCTGCGTGTACGTCGACCACGGGCTGATGCGCAAGGGCGAGACCGAGCAGGTCGAGAAGGACTTCGTGGCGGCGACCGGCGTGCAGCTGAAGGTCGTGGACGCGGCCGACCGCTTCCTGGACGCGCTGGCGGGGGTCTCGGACCCGGAGCAGAAGCGCAAGATCATCGGGCGGGAGTTCATCCGCGTGTTCGAGGCCGCGCAGGCCGAGATCGTCGCGGAGGCGCCGAGTGACGAGCCGGTCGCCTTCCTGGTGCAGGGCACCCTCTACCCGGACGTGGTGGAGTCCGGGGGCGGCACGGGCACGGCCAACATCAAGTCGCACCACAACGTGGGCGGTCTCCCCGAGGACCTCGAGTTCGAGCTGGTGGAGCCGCTGCGCAAGCTGTTCAAGGACGAGGTGCGGCAGGTCGGCCAGGAGCTGGGGCTGCCGGAGGAGATCGTCCAGCGTCAGCCGTTCCCGGGGCCCGGGCTGGGTATCCGGATCGTCGGCGAGGTGACGCGCGAGCGGCTGGACGTGCTGCGGGAGGCGGACGCGATCGCCCGCGAGGAGCTGACGGCCGCCGGTCTCGACCGCGAGATCTGGCAGTGCCCCGTGGTGCTGCTCGCGGAGGTGCGCAGCGTCGGCGTGCAGGGCGACGCGCGTACGTACGGTCATCCGGTGGTGCTGCGTCCGGTCTCGTCCGAGGACGCGATGACGGCCGACTGGTCGCGTCTGCCGTACGACGTGCTGGCCCGCATCTCGACGCGGATCACCAACGAGGTCTCCGAGGTCAACCGCGTCACGCTGGACGTCACGAGCAAGCCTCCGGGGACGATCGAGTGGGAGTGACCCGGCCGGTCCGCTCCTGACATCTGCCGTGTGCCCCCGCGCTCCGTTCCGAGGAGCGCGGGGGCACACGTGCGTCCGGGCTGGGGATACCGTTCCCGGGTGCCGGACGCGGAAGGCCCACCGCGGACCAGCAGTGCTTTGCCGTGCCTGTGGACAGGTGGTCACCACGCGCCGGCCGCGCAGAATTCGGCATCGACGACGTTGACATACGAAGACGCGTCCTTGGGCCAGTCACCGTTGATGTTGAACGCCATCTGATGTTCGCCGTTCCTGGTGCCGACCAGCCCCGACAGGGATCCGTTTGTGCGGCCCGTCTTCCCGTACACCTTGACGCCGCAGGAGAGGGTGACGGACTCGATGCCGAGGCCGTATTCGAACCCTTCTTCCTCGGAAGGCACGATCGTGAACATCTCCTCCATGGCCACGGGTTTGAGCAGCTTGCCGGTCAGCAGCGCGTGGAAGAAGGTGTTCAGGTCGCCGGTCGTGGAGATCACCTCCCCCGCGGAGCCCAGCCAGGACATGTTCTGCTTGGTGGCGTCGATGATCGGGGCGTCGGGCCGCTTGTCGCGCAGCTTCGAGTAGCCGACCGGGTGGGGGCGTGGCACGGTGGCCCGCTGTCCGGGGAAGGAGGTTCCGCGCAGCTTCAGGGGCCGCAAGACGCGCCGCTCGGCTTCGTGGGCGTAGGAGTGGCCGGTCGCCTTCTGGATGATCATTCCGGCCAGGACGAAGTTGGTGTTGCTGTAGAAGGCCTTGCCGGAAGAGCCGCGCGGCGCACTCTTCATCGCGAGGGCGACCAGGTCCTCGGGGCGGTGGGTGTCGTAGCGGTGCTGGGGGAAGCCGGCGCCGGAGGAGCGGCGCTGGAAGTCGGGGTCCTCGGTGTAGTCGCTCAAACCGCTGGTGTGGTTGAGCAACTGGCGCAGGGTGATCTCGCTGCCGTCGTTGCCGTTGCCCCGCACCACCCCGGGCAGCCACTGCTCCACGGTGTCGTCCAGGTCGAGCCGGCCCTCCTGCTGGAGCTGGAGCATGACGGTGGCGATGAAGACCTTCGTGATACTCGCGGCCCGGAAGTGCTCCGCGCGGTTGCGCTCGCGGTGAGTTTCGGTGTTCGCGTATCCAGCGGTCCCGACCCACTTCTTCCCGTCCTTCCAGGACTCGGCGGCGACCCCCGGAAGCTCCCCCTCCTCGACCACCGCTTGCAGCGCTTTTCGAGTGGCTTGGTGGGCGTCAGGCCCGGCGGTGTGCGGGGAGGCGAAGACGCTCTGGGTGGTGACTCCCGCCGCGACCGCTGCGGCCACTGCGGCCAGGGTGACGCCGATGGCGGTCGTACGGGCGGGGGTGTTGAGCCGACGGCGGTGGCTGTTCCTTGTGCGCATGCCCGGAGGTTAGGAAGAGTCGCTCTCCGTGCGACATCAACGAAAGTTGTGTCTTCTTCCCCACCTTCGCCGAGGGGCGGATTCACGGCCTGAGACTGGCGATGAGGGCGGCGCTGCGTCCGCGTTCCGTCTCGGTCCAGCGACAGGCCGCCCTCGGCCTTCGTGCCCGGTTCCTGAGCAGTCGTCGGTGCGCCGCTTCAAGCGGGCGGCGAAGCCGGCGGGCTCGTTCAGGTGTGCGGGATCAGGCGGGCGGCGGCCGCCAGCGCGCTCTTCCGGGCCCATGCGGTGTCGGCTTCGGGCCCGGCCAGCAGGACGCGGGTGCTCAACCCGTCCAGCAGCGCGAGGAGTTCGACCGCGCGGGCCTCGGCCTCGGAAGCCGGTACGGCGAAACGCCCTTGGGCCGCACCCTTGGTGAGCAGCGCCGCGAGGTCGCGTTGCCAGCCGCGGTCGAGCTCGTCCTGGGCCTCGCGCAGCTCCGCGTTGGCGGCCGTACGCGCCCACAGTTCGATCCACAGCGTCCAGCGCGGGTCGCGCGGGCCGCGCGGCAGGTAGAGGTCGACGAAGAGTTCGAGCTTGCGGTGCGCGGTGACCCGGCGGGTCAGCAGGGCGGCGCGTTCCTCGGTCAGTCCGGACTCGCTCCAGCGCAGCGCCTCGGCCAGCAGGCGGTCCTTGCTGCCGAAGTAGTACAGGATGTGGCCGCCGCTGGTGCCCAGTCTGCGGGCGAGGGCAGACATAGTCAGTGCGGCGAGACCGCTCTCGGCGATCGCCGTCATGGCCTCTTCCAGCATCCGCTCCCGCGCGAGGTGTCCGTCGCGCCGTCGCGCCGCCTGCGCCACTTTCCGCCGCCTCCCGATGGCCGGACCGAGCCTGGTTCCCCGCGAGCCTATGCCAACGAAATCCGTGCGGTGTGCACGAGGTGTCCTCGGGGTATTGACGGCGCTCCCTTCCGGGCGTCATCTTGAATGCTGTTCAAAGTTTTAGAACGCCATTCAAGGTTGGGAGCCGGTGTGGGGCACGTGGTGGAAGGAGTGGCGGGGCCCGGCGGGGACCAGGCGTTCCGCGTGGAGACTCGCGGCATCGACCCGATCCCCGACGCGGAGCGGCACGGCGGCGCACGCGACATCTTCTGGGTCTGGTTCGGCTCCAACCTCACCTTCACCTACGTCATCAACGGCGCCCTCGCCGTCCTGTTCGGGCTCTCCTTCTGGCAGGCCACGGCCGTCGTCGTGCTCGGCGGGCTGACCTTCTTCGTGATCAGCGCCGCCGGACTCAGCGGCGTGCGCACCGGCACCGCGACGCTGGTCATCTCCCGCGCGCCCTTCGGCGTACGCGGCAACCTGCCCGCCGGAGTGCTCAACTGGGTCGTCAGCATCGGCTACACGATCATCAACACCGTCGTCGGGGCGCAGGCACTGGAAGCCTTCTTCGCCGACCTGGGCTGGCACGGCGCCGCGCCACGCGGGCTGGCCCTGGCCGTCACCCTCGTGCTGACGTTCACCATCGCCACGTGGGGGCACGCCACCGTGCAGCTCGCCGAACGCTGGTTCGCCTACGTGCTGGCCACCGGCTTCGCGGTCCTGCTCGTCCTGTTGCTGCGCGACGCCGACCTCACCGGACACGGCCCGGGCGCGACCTCGGGCGGCCCCGGCATCTCCGGCTGGAGCCTGGCGCTCGTGGTGACCTTCGCCGGGCCGTTCTCCTACCTGCCGATGCCCGCCGACTACACCCGCTATCTGCCGCGCACCACCTCGCCGCGTGCCCTGACCTGGTGCGGCGCACTGGGCGGGTTCATCTCCTCGGTCGCGCTGGGCGTCGCCGGGGTGGCCGCCGCCACCCGGACCGACATGACCGACGCGGTCGCCGGCACCGAGAAGCTGCTGCCCGGCTGGTTCCAGACGCTCTTCCTCGTCCTGGTGCTCGGCGGCTCGGTCACCAACTCGATCCTCACGCTCTACTCCTCCAGCCTGAACCTCCAGGTGCTGGGCGTTCCCTGGAGCAGGGCGAAGGCGCTGATGATCAGCATCGCCGTCACCGCCCTGGGCTCGGCCGGAGCGTTCTTCCTCACCGACTTCACCGCCTCGCTCACCAGCTTCCTCTCCCTCCTGATCATCGTGTTCGCGCCCTGGTCCGGGGTCTTCCTCGCCGACATGCTGCTGCGCCGCTGCCGGTACGACACGGCCGCGCTGCACGCCGGACGCGGGGGCGGGTACTGGTACCGCGCCGGATACCACCCCACCGGCATGGCCGCCCTCCTGGCCGGCCTGGTCTTCGCCGCGCTCACCTGCGACTCCGAGCTGTGGACCGGACCGCTGGTCGCCCCGCTGGGCGGCGCCGACCTCACCGTGCTCAGCGCGCTCGTCTCCGGGCTGGTGTACGCGGCGCTGGCGCGGCACGGCGTCGGGCCGGCCGGGCCCGCCGAGCCGGCCGGGGAGGCCGGGGAGGCCGGGGAGGCCGGGGAGGCCGGGGAGGCGTCAGGCCGTGCGGCGTCCCCTCGCGAGACGTCCGGCCATGCGAGGTCCGGCCATGCGGCGTCCGGCCATGCGAGGTCCGGCCGTACGGCGTCCGGCCGTACGGCGTCCGGCCGTTCGGCGTCCGGCCGTTCGGCGTCCGGCCGTTCGGCGTCCGGCCGTACGACGGCCGCCTCCGAGGCGTCCGCCACCGAGGCGTCCGCCACCGAGGCGTCCGCCACCGATGCGCCCACCCCCGCGGCGTCCCATCCGGAGGCGTCCGCCCCGGCCGACGCCCCGTCCCACTCGGAGCCCACCGCACCCCGCGACTGAGTCCGCCCCGTTTCCCACCTGCACGATCACCACTGGAG
>NZ_JASKYT010000150.1:0-16563 GCF_041028275.1 Streptomyces sp. PU-14G | reverse complement strand
GGCGGGTCGGGCGGGTCGCGCGGGTCGCGTGGGTCGGGCSGSYCGCGCGCACGGCGGGCGGAGCGGTGGCGGCGTCCGTGCGGCCGGGCGGTGGCGGCGCCCGACGGCGGGCGGGGCGGCGCCCGTGCGGCCTCGGTGGAGCGCCGGCGCCGGCCGCCGTGCGCGCTCAGTGGATGGGGTGCATGGTGCGGCGCAGCCACGGGGCCACGGCGAGGACGGCGAGCCCGACGACGACGGCGACGGCGCCGTTGAGCGTGAAGTAGAGGCTGTCCGCGATCTGACCGTAGAACTTCACCGTCTGCGCCTGGATGCCGGTGGCCAGGGCGAGGGAGAGGAACCACAGGGCGAGCGCCTGGCTGCTGAAGGCGGCCGGTGCCAGCTTGCTCGTCGCGGACAGTCCGGTGGACTCCAGCAGCACGTCACCGACGCCGATGAACAGCACGGCCAGCACGATCCACACCAGGCTGATCTGCCAGCCGTCCCCCGACTTCCCCAGCAGGACGGGGACGAGCACGAGGAAGCCGAGGCCGCCCAGCAGCACGCCGAACGCCAGCTTGTTGGAGGCCTGCGGCTGCCGCGGCCCCATCCGCTGCCAGGCGCCCGCGATGAACGGCGCGGAGAGCACCGAGACGGCACCCAGCGCCGAGCTGATCCAGCTGGAGGGCGCGTGGTAGCCGAAGACGCTGGTGTTCACGTGGTTGTCCGTGAGCAGCACCAGGACCGTGTACGACTGGAAGAGCACGAAGTTGAACGCGACGGAGGCCAGCCACAGCACCAGGAAGGGGCGCAGCCTTCCCCGCTCCTGCGGCGTCACCCGGGGGCTGCGCCACATGACGGCGAAGTAGGCGACGGGCGCCGCCATCGACACGTACGTCAGCGCGTCCACGAAGCCCGACAGCGTCAGTGCGCCGCCGAGCGACAGCGCCACGCACACCGCGGCCACCGCTACGACGCCGGCCGCGATCAGCCACACCGCGCGGCGCATGGCGGCGGGCGGCAGCGCGAACTCGGCGCCCTCCTTGCGTCCTGCCAGGTGCCGGCGTCCGGCGACGTACTGGATGATGCCGAACGTCATGCCGACCGCCGCCGCGGAGAAGCCCCAGTGCCAGTCGATGTCCTCGCCCAGCAGTCCCGTGACGATCGGGCCGAGGAAGGCGCCGATGTTGATGCTCATGTAGTAGAGCGAGAAGCCGGCGTCCCTGCGCTCGTCGGTGGCGGAGTAGAGCTTGCCGACCATGGCGGCGACGTTCGGCTTGAGCATGCCGGTGCCCGCGCTGATCAGCCCCAGGCCGATCCAGGTGGAGGCGGAGGCGGGGATCGCCATGGCGTAGTGGCCGCAGGCGATGAGCAGGGCTCCGTAGAGGACCGAGCGGTAGGAGCCGAGCATCCGGTCGGCGATCCAGCCGCCCGCCACCGACAGCAGGTAGACCAGGGTGCTGTAGCCGGCCGCCACCGAGGCGGCGGCGCCGGGCTCCATGCCCAGGCCCCCGTCGGCCGCGGTGGCGGAGAAGAAGAGCACCAGGATGGCCTGCATGCCCAGGAACGAGAAGCGTTCCCAGATCTCCAGTCCCGACAGGGGGAGCAGCCCGCGGGGGTGGCCCAGGAAGTCACGCCCGGTGGGCGCCGCGTCGCCGGTGCGCCCCGCGCTGTTCGCGGGCCCTTCCAGGGACGTAGGGTTTGCGCCTCCGTCCTGTCCGTGCGGCGTCGGGTCCTGGCTGGATCTGGGGGACACGGGTGGTGCTCCTGACACGTTCGGCGATTCGAGTGCCTCTGCTGTCCCGGATGCTCGGCCGCAAACCGCGCCTGGCAGGTGATGTGCAACATATCCCGTATATCACCGCATTGCGCGCCAAGAGCGTTCTGCTGGGCAGGCGCCGACCGTGATCGTTATGTGACCGGTTACGCTGCCAGGAGAGGGCGGAGGGTGGCCCTCGGCCCACGCGTGCCACCCACAGCCCGCAAGCGCAGCAGCAGTCGAGCAGCAGTAGGCCATCCGTACCCGTTCGTTCCACGTACGCAGACAGGAGTACCCCTCGTGACCGTCGTCGGGCCCTTCGGGCTGAGCGTGCGGGACCAGGCTCTCGAAGCCGATGTCCTGGCCGGGTTGGCGGCCGTCGAGGAGGGCCTCATCGAGGCCACCAAGAGCGACGTCCCGTTCATAACGGGAGCGGCCCAGCACCTGGTGCGGGCCGGAGGGAAAAGGTTCCGCCCGCTGCTGGTGACGCTGGGGGCGCAGTTCGGCGATCCGCACGCGCCCGGCGTCGTCCCCTCCGCGGTCGTCGTCGAGCTGACCCACCTCGCGACGCTCTACCACGACGACGTCATGGACGAGGCCGACGTGCGGCGCGGGGTGCCCAGCGCCAACGCCAACTGGGACAACTCGGTCGCCGTCCTCACCGGTGACTTCCTCTTCTCCCGTGCCTCGCACATACTGGCCGACCTCGGCCCCGAGGCCGTCCGCATCCAGGCCGAGGCGTTCGAACGCCTGGTCACCGGGCAGATCCTGGAGACGGCAGGACCCGCGGAGGGCCACGACGCCATCGACCACTACCTCGAGGTCATCGCCGGCAAGACCGGCTCCCTGATCGCCGTCGCGGGACGCTTCGGCGCCATGATGTCGGGCGCCGACGAGCGGACCGTCTCGGTGCTCACGCAGTACGGCGAGCGCATCGGCGTCGCCTTCCAGCTCGCCGACGACGTGCTCGACATCGCCAGCGACGAGCACGAGTCGGGCAAGACCCCCGGCACCGATCTGCGCGAGGGGATCGCCACGCTGCCGGTCCTCTACGTCAGGGCCCGCGCCGCGCGCCCCGAGGCCACCCGTGAGGACCACGAGCTGTGCGCCCTGCTCGACGGGGACCTCACCGACGACGCCCGGCTGGCCGACGCGCTGGTCCGGCTGCGCGCCCACCCGGCGCTGGAGCAGGCCCGGCGCACGACCGTCCGCTACGCCGACGAGGCCCGCGAGATGCTGGCGCCGCTGCCGGACAACGCCGCCAAGGAGGCGCTGGCGGCGCTGTGCACCGCCGTGGTGGACCGGGCCGGCTGACGGCTTCTCACCTGCCTGGCGCCCCTTCCGCGGGCCGAACTGCGCGGTGCCGCCCCTGAGCTGACTCGTGCGGGCGGCAACCGAAAGGCGGAGGGCGTGTCATCCCGGGGGAGTAGCGGGATCTGCCTCCGACGGTTGACGCGGTGGAGCGGGGGATTTGTTGCCATGGGAGCAGCCCACCCCGCACCGATTCGGGTGAGAATGGCGGCGAGGGGTGGACGAGTGCGTCCTTTTCAGCCGCCGCCGATCACGGAGGTAGGACAGACAGATGGCACAGATCCAACCGAGGGGTTCCCGGCGCAAGGCGGTGCGCTACGGCGTGCCGGTCGCGGTCGCCGGGGTGGCCGCCGCGACCGTCGGCCTGGTGCCGGCGCTCGCCAGCTCTGGTGATCCCGACCTGCCGAAGATCAGCGCGGAAGAGCTGGTCACCAAGATGGCCAAGGCAGATGTCGAACACCTGTCCGGAACGGTGAAGGTCAGCACCGATCTGGGCCTGCCCGCGCTGCCGGGCGGCTCGGAGGGCGGTTCCGGCGGCGGCTTCGGCGGTCCGCAGGGCTCGGGCGACCGAGCCGAGGACGGAAAGAGCGAGAAGCCCGACGTCTCCCCGGGCACCGAACTGGCGAAGCTCGCCTCCGGCGAGCACACGCTCCGCTTCGCCGCCGACGGCCCGGACAAGCAGCGCGTCTCCGTCCTGGAGTCCACCGGCGAGTACAGCCTCATCCACAACGGACGCCACCTGTGGGCGTACGACAGCGCGTCCAACGCCGCCTGGCACTCCCAGGCGCCGAAGGGCGCGCACGGCAAGAAGGGGAACGACGACGCGGGCCCGGGCTCGGCCTCCGGTGTGACGCCCGAGTCGCTCACTCCCCAGCAGGCCGCGAAGCAGGCGCTGGAAGCGGTCGGCGAGTCCACCTCCGTGACGGTCGACGGCACTGCGAAGGTCGCGGGGCGCGACGCCTACCAGCTCGTCATCAAGCCCAAGGGGGCACCGGAGTCCACGGTCGAGTCCGTCCGGATAGCCGTCGACGCCGACAAGGGGCTGCCGCTGAAGTTCACCCTCACTCCCAAGGAGGGCGACAAGCCGGCCGTCGAGGTGGCCTACACCAAGATCGACTTCGGGAAGCCCGACCCGGGCGGCTTCGCCTTCACCCCGCCGAAGGGCGCCGACGTCACCGAGGCGAAGCCGCACCGGGGTTCTGCCCCGGGCGGCACCCGGAAGGCCCCCGAGGGGCTCGCCGGACTGGCCGGGCTCTCCGGGGCGAAGATCGTCAACGAGAGCGCCGGTGACTGGGGCAAGGTTGCCAAGATCGACACCGGAATGCCGGGCGGTCTGGGCCCCTCGGCGGGCGGAGACTCCCGCGGCGGAAGCGGCGAGCAGGCCCAGAAGCTGCTGGACGGCTTCACGAAGGAGGTCAAGGGCGACTTCGGCACCGGCAGGGTCATCAGCACCCGCCTGGTCAACGCCCTGCTGACCGACGACGGCGACCTCTACGTCGGAGCCGTCACCAAGGAAGGTCTCGTGAAGGCCGCCAACCAGGCGGCCCGGTAACCGGTCCTGACGGCCGCCGGCCATCCGGAAGCCGCCGGCCATCCGGAAAATCCGGCGGCCATCCGCACAGCGACGGCACCAGCGAAGGGGGCACATGAGCGAGCCGACCGCCGCACACGAGGAACAGGGCGCCGTGATCTCCACCCAGGGGCTCACCAAGCGCTATCGCGGCGGTCAGCTCGCCGTCGAAGGGCTCGATCTGTCCGTGCCGCGCGGCAGCGTCTTCGGTTTCCTGGGCCCCAACGGCTCGGGCAAGACGACGACCATCCGGATGCTGCTCGGCCTGATCGAGCCCACGGGCGGCGCCGCCCACGTCCTCGGTGCGCCGATGCCGGGCTCCGCCCGGCGCGTCCTGCCCCACGTGGGCGCCCTCATCGAGGGCCCAGCGCTGTACGGCTTCCTCACCGGACGGGAGAACCTGCTGCGCTACGACGCGGCCGACCCCACCGCCGACCCGCGCAGCCGCGCCGCACGCGCGGACCGGGCGCTGGAGCGGGTGGGTCTGTCCGCCGCGGCTGCCAAGAAGTCACGCGCCTACTCGCTCGGCATGAAACAGCGGCTGGGGCTGGCCGCCGCGCTGCTCCAGCCCCGCGAACTGCTCGTCCTGGACGAGCCGACCAACGGGCTCGACCCGCAGGGCATGCGGGAGATCCGCTCCCTGGTACGGGAGCTGGCCGACGACGGCATCACGGTCTTCCTCTCCTCCCACCTGCTCGACGAGATCGAGCAGGTCTGCACCCACACCGCCGTGATGCACCGGGGGCGCCTGGTCACCCAGGGCACGGTCGCCCAGATGTCGGCGGGCGCACGCGGCAGGCTGGCCGTCATCACGCCCGACCCGGGCGAGGCCGCCAGGGTGCTCAAGGAGGCGGGCGTGGCGGACCTGGTCACCGACGGGGAGGAGGTCAGCGGCGAGCCGCCGCCCTCGCACGATCCCGCGGACCTCAACGCGGCGCTGGTGCGCGCCGGAGTCCGCGTCCGCTCCTTCGGGCTCCGGCGCGCCTCACTCGAAGACGTGTTCGTCTCGCTCACCGGGGAGGGCTTCGATGTCGCAGGCTGAGACGGCGACCAGTGAAGCGGCGCCGGACTCCCCGCCGCGGCACGCGCGCGCGGTGTGGTCACTGGGGATCTTCCGCAGCGAGCTGGCCGTCACCTTCCGGCGCTGGCGCACCCTGGCACTGCTGGCGGTGCTGGCCGCGGTACCGGTCCTCGTCGGCATCGCGGTGAAGATCGAGACCAGCGACGGCGGGTCGATCGGCGGCGGCGGAGACGAAGGGGGGCCCGCCTTCATCTCCCAGGTCACCGGCAACGGCCTCTTCCTGGTCTTCACCGCGCTGGCCGCCACCCTGCCGTTCTTCCTGCCGATGACCGTGGGGGTGATCGCGGGCGACGCCGTGGCGGGCGAGGCCGGCGCGGGCACCCTGCGCTACCTGCTGGTCGCCCCCGCGGGACGCACCCGGCTGCTGCTGGCGAAGTTCACAGCCGTCCTGGCGTTCTGCCTGGCCGCGACGGCGACGGTCGCCGTCTTCGCGCTGGCGACCGGGGCGCTCCTCTTCCCCACCGGGGAGGTCACCCTGTTGTCGGGCACCTCCGTCTCCTTCGGCGAGGGGCTGCTGCGCGCTGCGGCCATCGCCGTGACGGTCGCGCTCAGCCTGGTCGGCCTCGCGGCACTGGGCCTGTTCGTCTCGACGCTCACCAACAGCGGTGTCGCCGCCATGGCGGCCACGGTCGGCGTGCTGATCACGGTGCAGATCCTGGGCGCGATCCCGCAGCTGGACGAGATCCACCCGTTCCTGTTCACCCACTACTGGCTCAGCTTCGCCGACCTGCTGCGGGACCCGGTCTACTGGGACGGCCTGCTGAAGAACCTCGGCCTCCAGGCCCTGTACGCCGCCGTCTTCGGCTCGGCGGCGTGGGCCAGGTTCGGCGCCCGGGACATCACCGTCTAGTCCATGAAGTCCTCGACGCTCATGTTGCCGATCGCCAGATTGCTCACCATGCTCCCGACCTGCTCGGGTACCACCCGGAAGGCGTGCCCGATGGGTCCCTCCAGGGGCACGGCCAGGACGCGGTGACCGGGGTCGCGCATGGTGGCCCCGTCGGCGATCAGAACGAGGTCTGCGGTCATCTGCCCTGAGTCCTCGCTGTCGCGGACCAGCGCCATGAGCTGCTCCGGGCTGCAGCCCTCGAACGCCGGGTCGTCCACGGCGTCGACGCAGTCGCTGAAGTCCTCGCCGGGGTCGTCATAGCCGGGCCCCGGGCGGTGGATGGTGTCCAGGAGCGAGGACCAGGCGGTGTCCTCGGCGAAGTCGGTACGCACGAGCAGACCGAAGTTCTCCTGGGTGAGCAGGGGCAGAGCCAGGGTCGGGGGTTCGTAGCGCGGTGGCGGGTTCAGCGACTCCAGGCAGGTCCCCACAGGATCGGGGAGGTCGTCCTCCTCGCCCGCCGCGGTCTCGTCCTCGTCGGGTCCGGCGGGGGCCTCCTCCTCGAAACGCTCCAGGGTGAATTCCTGGTACGGGCGGTGCAGCACCAGGTGGGTCAGGGCCGCTTGGCGGGGCGTGATCCGGAACGCGCCCCCGTCGGTGCCGCGGAACGCCAGCAGCGGACGCAGGTGGGGGTCGGCCGTGGTGCCGTCGTCGGCCATCAGGACCAGGTCGGGTATCCACGTCCCGCCGCCGTCCAGGGCCTCGCCCACCTCCTGCGCGGTGGTGCCCTGCCAGGCGCGGTCGTCCACCACGACCAGGCGCCGGGGAATGGGCTCCCGCACCACCGCGTGGGCCTCGCCCCCCGGGCGCGGCGCGACGAGACCAGGCAGTGCGCCCATACGGGAGAGCACGTCACGCCAGGCGTCGTCGTCGCCGTGGTGGGTGCGGAGCAGCAGCATGCCGAACACTCGCGGACCGTCATCGGCCGGGGGCAGGGGCAGGGCAGGACGCATCAGGGGCACCTCGTGAGCATCGCGGTGGACTGTCAGTCGCTCAGTTCTATCCGCCGGCTCTGACAACGCCCGGTTCTCCTGTCCTGCCCCCCCGGGCACAGGTCCGCCTCCACGGGGCGCCGGGACGGTTCACGGGCGCGGGGACGCCTCCGTGACGGCGGTGGCAGCGCTCTCCTCGCTCTCCTCGCCCCCCTCGCCCTCCTCGCCCTGTGCGCGGGCGCGTGCCGCGGCGGCGCGGAGGGCGGCACGGCCCTTGTGGGCGTTGCGCAGGGCGTCCCAGGTCAGCAGGCACAGCGCCACCCACACCAGTCCGAAGCCCGCCCAGCGCTCGGGCGGCATCTCCTCGTGGAAGACGGTGAGGCCGAGGACGAACATGAAGGCCGGGGCGAGGTACTGCAAAAGGCCGATCGTCGAGAGCGGCAGCCGTACGGCGGCGCTGCCGAAGAAGATGAGCGGCAGCGCGGTGGCCACGCCCGCGCAGGCCAGCAGCAGCGCGTGGCCGATCCCCTCCGTGGTGAAGGAGGAGTCTCCCCGGGCACCGAGGAAGACCAGGAAGCCCAGAGCCGGCAGGAACTGCACGGCGGTCTCGGCGCTGAAGCTCTCCACCCCCTCGAGCTTGATGTGCTTCTTGATCAGGCCGTAGGTGGCGAAGCTGAACGCCAGGCAGAGGGAGACCCAGGGCAGCCGGCCGTAGGCGACGGTCATCACGACGACGGCGAGGGCGCCGACGCCGACGGCGACCCACTGGGCGACACGCAGCCGCTCGCGCAGCAGCAGCACGCCGAAGGCGATGGAGACCAGCGGGTTGATGAAGTAGCCCAGGGACGACTCCAGCACCTTGTCGGCGCTGACCGACCAGATGAACAGCCCCCAGTTGACGGAGATCACGGCCGCCGCCAGCACCAGCAGACCGAGCGTCTTGGGCTGCCGCACCAGCGCCGTCACCCATGACCAGCGGCGCAGCAGCGCCAGGATCACCAGGGCCGTGGGCAGCGACCACACCATGCGGTGGGCGAGCACCTCGCCCGCGCCGGTGTCGGCGAGGGCGTGCCAGTACAGCGGGAGCAGCCCCCACAGTCCGTACGCCGCGAAGCCGAACAGCAGGCCTGTGCGCTGCGCGCTCGGTGTTCCCATGAGCCCTCCCCGCCTTCTGTCTGGGTGTGGTGTGTCGGCCTCTCGAAGGTAGCCGGAGGGCTCCCCTCTTGTCATTTCCGTACTGAATTATGGTCCTGTCGGGCCTCGGGGGGGGCAGACGGGACGCGGCGAGGCCCGGCACCCTCGGGTGCCGGGCCTCGCCGGAGACGGGGCGGGGGTGGGGTCAGCCCACGACCGTCCAGGTGTCGTTGCCGTGCAGCAGCGCGGACAGATCGCCCTTACCGCTCTGCTCGGCCGCGTGTTCGAGCTGGCTGGCCATCTCGGTGTCGTAGACAGGGCGACGCACGCTGCGCAGCACACCGATGGGGGTGTGGTGCAGGGTGTCCGGGTCGGCGAGACGGGAGAGGGCGAACGCCGTCGTGGGCGTCGCCGCCTGCGCGTCGTGCACCAGGACGCCCTCGGTGCCCTCCTCGGTGACGTCGATGATCCGCAGGTCGCCGGTGGCCGGGTCGCGCACGACGCCCCGGGAGCCGAGACCGTCCTCGGCCGGCGCGCCGAACCTGATCGGCTGACCGTGCTCCAGCGGAATCACGGCCTCCTGCGCCTTTTCCTTGTCCTTGAGCACCTCGAAGGCGCCGTCGTTGAAGATGTTGCAGTTCTGGTAGATCTCCACCAGCGCCGTGCCGGGGTGGTCGGCGGCGGCCCGCAGCACGCTCGTGAGGTGCTTGCGGTCCGAGTCGACCGTACGGGCGACGAACGAGGCCTCGGCGCCCAGCGCCAGCGACACCGGGTTGAACGGCGTGTCCAGCGACCCCATCGGCGTCGACTTGGTGATCTTCCCGGCCTCCGAGGTCGGGCTGTACTGGCCCTTCGTCAGCCCGTAGATCCGGTTGTTGAACAGCAGGATCTTCAGATTGACGTTGCGGCGCAGCGCGTGGATGAGGTGGTTGCCGCCGATGGACAGCGCGTCGCCGTCGCCGGTGACCACCCACACGCTCAGATCGCGCCGCGAGCTGGCCAGGCCCGTCGCGATGGACGGGGCGCGACCGTGGATGGAGTGCATCCCGTAGGTGTTCATGTAGTACGGGAAGCGGGACGAGCAGCCGATGCCGGAGACGAAGACGATGTTCTCCTTCGCCAGCCCCAGCTCCGGCATGAAGCCCTGGACGGCCGCCAGCACGGCGTAGTCACCGCACCCGGGGCACCAGCGCACCTCCTGGTCGGACTTGAAGTCCTTCATCGACTGCTTGCCCACAGCCCGGGGCACCAGCGACAGCGCCTCGGGCACCGGCGGCGCCTCGGCCGACCGGGCCGGGGCGGTCTCCTGCGCGAGACCGGTGTTCTGCGCGAGACCGGTGTCCTGCGCGAGACCGGGGGACGTCTCAGCCATGTGCGAGGGCCTCCTTCAGTGCGGTCGCGAGCTGCTCGGCCTTGAACGGCAGGCCGCGCACCTGCGTGTACGACTGCGCGTCGACCAGATACCTGGCACGGATCAGGGTGGCGAGCTGGCCCAGGTTCATCTCAGGGATGACGACCTTCTCGTAACGCCGCAGCACCTCGCCCAGATTCCGCGGGAACGGGTTGAGGTGGCGCAGATGGGCCTGCGCGATCTCGTCCCCCGCGCCCCTGACCCGGCGCACCGCGGCCGTGATCGGCCCGTACGTCGAGCCCCAGCCCAGCACCAGCAGCTTCGCGTTTCCGCTCGGGTCGTCGACCTCCACGTCCGGCACCTCGACGCCGTCCACCTTCGCCTGGCGGGTACGGACCATGAAGTCGTGGTTGGCCGGGTCGTAGGAGATGTTGCCCGTGCCGTCCTGCTTCTCGATACCGCCGATGCGGTGTTCGAGACCTGGGGTGCCGGGCACCGCCCACGGCCGGGCCAGCGTGTGGGGATCGCGCTTGTAGGGCCAGAAGACCTCGGTGCCGTCGTCCAGCTCGTGGTTGGCGCCCGAGGCGAACTGCACGCGCAGGTCCGGCAGGTCGTCCACGTCCGGGATCCGCCACGGCTCGGAGCCGTTGGCCAGGTAGCCGTCCGAAAGCAGGAACACCGGCGTGCGGTAGGTGAGCGCGATCCGTGCCGCGTCCAGCGCCGCCGTGAAGCAGTCGGCCGGGGTGGACGGCGCCACGATCGGCACCGGCGCCTCGCCGTTGCGCCCGTACATCGCCTGGAGCAGGTCGGCCTGCTCCGTCTTGGTCGGCAGGCCCGTGGAGGGCCCGCCGCGCTGGATGTCGATGATCAGCAGCGGCAGTTCCAGCGAGACGGCCAGCCCGATGGTCTCCGACTTGAGCGCCACACCCGGGCCCGAGGTGGTGGTCACCGCGAGCGAACCGCCGAACGCGGCACCCAGCGCGGCACCGATGCCCGCGATCTCGTCCTCGGCCTGGAAGGAGCGCACCCCGAAGTTCTTGTGCTTGCTCAGCTCGTGCAGCACGTCGGAGGCCGGAGTGATCGGGTACGAGCCCAGGAACAGCGGCAGATCCGCCTGCTGGGAGGCGGCGACCAGCCCGTAGGAGAGGGCCAGGTTCCCCGAGATGTTGCGGTAGGTGCCCGGGGGGAAGGCGGACGAGGCCGGCGCGACCTCGTAGGAGACCGCGAAGTCCTCGGTCGTCTCGCCGAAGTTCCACCCCGCGCGGAACGCCGCGATGTTCGCCTCGGCGATGTCCGGCTTCTTCGCGAACTTCGACCGCAGGAACGCCTCGGTCTGCTCGGTGGGCCGGTGGTACATCCACGACAGCAGACCGAGCGCGAACATGTTCTTCGACCGCCCGGCCTCCTTGCGGCCCAGCTCGAAGCCCTTGAGCGCCTCGACGGTCAACGTCGTCAACGGCACCTCGTGCACGCGGTAGCCGTCCAGCGAACCGTCCTCGAGCGGGCTGGCCGCGTAGCCGACCTTCGACATCGCCCGCTTGGTGAACTCGTCCGTGTTCACGATGATCTCGGCGCCGCGCGGCACGTCCGCGATGTTCGCCTTCAGCGCGGCCGGGTTCATCGCCACCAGCACGTTCGGCGCGTCGCCCGGCGTGAGGATGTCGTGGTCGGCGAAGTGCAGCTGGAAACTGGAGACGCCCGGCAGCGTGCCCGCGGGGGCGCGGATCTCCGCCGGGAAGTTCGGCAGCGTCGACAAGTCGTTGCCGAACGAGGCCGTCTCCGACGTGAAGCGGTCCCCGGTGAGCTGCATGCCGTCGCCGGAGTCACCCGCGAACCGGATGATCACCCGGTCCAGGCGCCGGACCTCTTTACTGCCGGCGTCCCGTCCGGAGCCCTGGCCCCCTCCGGGGCCGGACTGGGGCCCGGCTGGGCTTTCGACCTGACTGGTCACGGTGGATCGGACCTCCCTCAAGGCGGCGGCTCGTCAGCCATCGTACGTTGCTAAGGGTTGCCTTCCCGCAGCTGTTCCCATCGTGGACATATTTTTGAGACGACTGTGCGCATCCGAGTGCCGCCGGCCTCTCTTCCGGAGGGCGCCTCACCGGAGCATGCCCCTCGCCGGCGCCGCTCCACCCGCTGTGACCAGCAGAAAAACCCGTCATCACACAGGTGTGCGGGTCCACGGGCCCTAGGAGTTCAGATAACGCAGCACCGCCAGCACCCGACGGTGATCCGCGTCACTCTGGGGCAGACCCAGCTTCGCGAAGATGTTGCTGACGTGCTTCTCGACCGCCCCCGGACTGACCACCAGCTCACCCGCGATCGCCGAGTTCGTCCGCCCCTCGGCCATCGCGGCCAGCACCTCACGCTCCCGCGGCGTCAGCCCGGCCAGCACGTCCTGCTTCCGGCTGCGCCCCAACAACTGGGCCACCACCTCGGGATCCAGCGCCGTGCCACCGTCCGCGACCCGCGCGACGGCCTCCACGAACTCCCTGACCTCCGCCACCCGGTCCTTGAGCAGATAACCCACCCCGCGGCTCGACCCGGCCAGCAGCTCCGTCGCGTACTGCTCCTCCACGTACTGCGACAGCACCAGCACCCCCAGCCCCGGATGGCGCGCGCGCAGGCGGACCGCGGCCCGCACCCCCTCGTCCGTGTGGGTGGGCGGCATCCGCACATCCGCGACCACCACATCCGGTGTCCGTCCTGCCGCGGCCAGCTCCTCCACCACCGTGACGAGCGCGTCGCCGTCCGAGACGCCGGCCACCACCTCGTGCCCCCGGTCGGTCAGCAGCCGCGTCAGCCCCTCCCGCAGCAGGACGGAATCCTCAGCGATCACCACACGCACCGTGCGCTCCACGTTCTGTCCCCACTTCCCCCGGTCGCCCCTCGACGACGCCTCCCCACCGTGCGGTGACGCTGCTGTGCGGTTTCGCCACCGTGCCGCCGCGAGACGGCGTGGCTTCACGGTTTCGCCGTATCGCGGGCGCGGGCCTCAGCATCCCAGATCGCGGGCTCCTCGGGGCGACTCCCCGCGTTGCCAGGTGCCGCGTTGCCGAGCGCCGGGTGCCGGGGCCCGGGGCCCGGCCGTTCGCGCGGAGCGCGTCGTTCAGCGCCAGGGGAGCTCCGCGGTCACCGCTGTGGGGCCGCCCGTCGGTGAGTGCACCATCAGCAGTCCGTCCACCGCGCTCAGCCGGTCGGCGAGCCCGGCCAGCCCCGAGCCCGCCGCCACCGACGCCCCGCCCCTCCCGTCGTCCGTCACCTGTATGAGCAAGCGCTCACCGCTGCGCCATATCTCCACCGAGGCGCGGCGCGCGCCGCTGTGCTTGCTGATGTTCTGCAGCAGTTCGGAGACGGTGAAGTAGGCGATCCCCTCGATGGCGGCCACCGGCCGTTGGTCCAGCTCCACGGTGACCGACACCGGGACGGTGCACCGCGCCGACACCGCGGACAGCGCCGGACCCAGCCCTCGGTCGGTCAGGATCGCCGGATGAATCCCCCGCGCCAAGTCCCGCAGCTCCTGGAGCGCCAGCTTCACCTCGTGGTGCGCCTCCTCGACCACCGTGGCCGCACCCCGGGGATCCTCGCCCAGCTTCTCCTTCGCCATCCCGAGCCCCATCGCCAGGGACACCAGGCGCGCCTGCGCCCCGTCGTGCAGATCCCGCTCGATGCGGCGCAGGTCGGCAGCCGCCGTGTCCACGACCACGCCGCGGTCCGTCTCCAGCTCCGTCACCCGGGCCGCCAGCCACGAGGGCCCCAGCAGGCCGCCGACCAGCACCTTGTCGACCTGTACGAGGCCGCGGACCAGCCACGGCGTCAGCAGGACGACCAGCAGACCGCACCCCGCGACGAGCGCCAGCTCGACGGGCCCGTCCAGCGCTCTCGCGTGCGTCAGCCGGGGGGAGCCGACGGTGACGCCGTCGGTACCGACCTGGAGGGCGGGGCGGCCCGCGTACAGCGGGAAGAGCCACTCCCAGGCGGGGTAGGTCAGCAGCGCCCAGCCGGCGCACCAGCTCAGACCCCCCGCGACGCAGCTGAAGAACGACCAGGGCAGGTGCAGGAGCGCGTAGAGCATGTGCCGCCAGGACACCCCGCTGCGCAGCAGTGCGCCTATCCACGACATGACCCCGCTCGACCGCCGCAGCGTCCGCACCGGCTCGGGATCCCCGACCTCCAGCCCCAGCAGACCGCGCGCCCTGGCACGCTCCAGATGCCCCAGGGCCCGGCACCCCGCCAGCCCGGCCGCCAGCACCGGAAGTCCGACGAAGGTGATGAGCAGGGCGGAGCCGAACGCGAGCGCGCCGAAGGCGTAGCAGAAGGCGATGCACGCCAACGGCAGCCCCGTGACCACGTACGTGAGCTCGCGCATCGACTGCCGCGCCAGCGGCGCCCGCACCAGGACGAGCCACCAGGGGCGGCGGAGGGAGGGGGTCACGGTGGTCATGCGACAAGGATCCTCCGGTCCGGCGCGGCGGGTAATCCTGCGAACCGCAGTCCTGCGGCGGGGGTTAGCCCCACCCCCGCCGCGGCCCGCCCCGGGCGTCCATGGCGGGCTCGGCGCGGCGCTGTCCGAAAACCGTCAGGGCGCCGGGTCGGGGACCGTCCCGGAGTGTGACGCTGCTGTCCTCGGGGAGGGCGGCAGGGCCTACACTCCGTGCGTACAGATCGTCGAAGGCAAACGCCGAAAGCAAACACCGACACGGGACGGGACAGGTGCCGGACTACTTCCACGGCTACACGGTCGTCGGGCTGGTGGCCGTCGTCGGTGTGCTCTTCGTGGGCGTGGCCTTCACGGCCGGCCGGCTGCTGCGGCCCGTGGTCCCCACCCGCGAGAAGATGCTGACCTACGAGTGCGGCGTCGATCCGGTCGGCGAAGGCTGGGCGCACACCCAGATCCGCTACTACGTCTACGCGTTCCTGTACGTCATCTTCGCCGTCGACTCGGTATTCCTCTTCCCCTGGGCCACGGTCTTCGACGCCCCGGGCTTCGGCGGGATCACGCTCGCCGAGATGTTCGTCTTCCTCGGCTTCCTGACCGTCGGGCTGCTGTACGCGTACAAGAAGGGCGTCCTGGAATGGACGTAACGCACACCCCGGACCCCGCACCGGCGCCGCGCGCCGAGGGCCGCCCCCAGCTCGGCCTGCTCTCGCGGCTGGCTCCCGAACCGATGAAGGTGGTCCTCAACTGGGGCCGCCGCTACAGCCTGTGGGTCTTCAACTTCGGCCTCGCCTGCTGCGCCATCGAGTTCATCGCCGCGTCCATGGCGCGCCACGACTTCATCCGGCTCGGCGTCATCCCCTTCGCGCCGGGGCCCCGGCAGGCCGACCTGATGGTCGTCTCCGGCACGGTCACCGACAAGATGGCCCCCGCCGTCAAACGTCTGTACGAGCAGATGCCGGAGCCCAAGTACGTCATCTCCTTCGGCGCCTGCTCCAACTGCGGCGGCCCCTACTGGGACTCGTACGCCGTCACCAAGGGCGTCGACCAGATCATCCCCGTCGACGTCTACGTGCCCGGCTGCCCGCCCCGCCCCGAAGCGCTGCTCCAGGGCGTGCTCAAGCTCCAGGAGAAGATCGCCGCCGAGTCGACCGCCGACCGCTACGCCCGCGGCACGGGCCCGGGCCCCTCGGCCGCGGCTCTCACCAGCGACCTGGTGACCCCGCCCGCGACCGCGAACCCCGCGACCGCGAATCCCGCGACCGCGAACCCCGCGACCGCGAACCCCGCGACCGCGAATCCCGCGACCCCGACCGCTGCGCCTCCGGCCTCCGGCAGCCCAGCTTCGGGCAGCCCGGCCCCCGACGCCTCGTCGGGGGGCGGTTCGGCCCACGCCGCCGGACCGTCCGAGAGCCCCTCGGCCGGCGGCTCCGCGGGCCCCGAGGAGGGTGAACGGTGACCGTGCCGCCCGAGCACCCCGGCTGGCTGCCGCGCCCGGCCGACGCACTGTTCGGCGAGGGCGCGAGCGCCGAGGAGGCGTACGGCCTGCTCACCGTCGACGTGCCCGCCGACGCCTGGATCCCCGCCCTCACCGCGGCCCGTGACGAGCTCGGCTGCACCTTCTTCGACTGGCTCAGCGCGGTGGACGAGCCCGGCACCGGTTTCCGGGTCTGCGCCCACCTGGCGGCCCTCCACCTCCCGGGCGCCGGTGTGCGCGGGCTGCTCCTGCGGACGACGGTCCCGCACGAGGCCCCCGCCCTGCCGACCGCCACCGGCGTCTACGCCGGTGCGGCCTGGCACGAACGCGAGACCCACGAGATGTTCGGCGTCGACTTCACCGGCCACCCCCACCTCCAGCCGCTGCTGCTGCCCGAGACCTTCGAGGGGCACCCGCTGCGCAAGGACTTCGTGCTGGCCGCGCGGGTCGCCAAGGCGTGGCCGGGCGCAAAGGAGCCCGGCGAGTCCGGGCACGGCGGCCCCAAGCGCCGCCAGATGCTGCCGCCCGGCGTCCCCGATCCCAACGAGTGGGGCCCCCTCAAGGGCCAACTGCCCCCAGCCCCCAGCCGTGAACGCTCGCGCCGCGCCGCCGGTGACACCCCGCGGCGCACGCGCAGCGCGGGCGCGG
>NZ_JASKYT010000015.1:0-43007 GCF_041028275.1 Streptomyces sp. PU-14G | reverse complement strand
CCTTCGCGCAGGCCGTCGCCGTCGTCCCCAACCCCAACCTCGCCCCGCTCACCAGGCCGCCGTACTACGCCGTCCCCGTCGTCCCCGGCGACCTGGGCACCAAGGGAGGCCTCACCACCGACGAGCACGCCCGTGTCCTCCGTGAGGACGGCAGTGTCATCGGCGGTCTCTACGCCACGGGCAACGCCTCAGCCGCCGTCATGGGCGAGACGTATCCGGGCCCGGGAGCCACCATCGGGCCCGCGATGACGTTCGCCTGGGCCGCGGTCGGTGACATGGCGGACAGCGGGGCGGACAGCGGGGCGGACACCGCGCGCAGGTGAGGCCGGCGCGAGAGGCGCCTCACAGGCGCCCTTCGCCCGAGCCGTGCCGTCTCACGCGGCCGTGCCCGCCCTCTCGGCAGGACCGGGCACCGGTGCCGCTGCGGTGTCCCAGGGGAGCGTGGCGCTGAGGCGGAAGTCGGCGCCGTCCCAGCCGTGTTCGAGGGTCCCGCCGGCCAGCTGGGCGCGCTCGGTCAGGCCGATGAGCCCCAGCCCGGCCCCGGGGACCTCGGGGGGCGCCCCGCCGCGTCCCGCCGGGTTGCGCACTTCGACGGTGAGGCCGCGGCCCGAGGCGCCGCGCACGGTCACCGAGACGGGTGTGCGGGGCCCCGCGCCGTGCTTGCGCGCGTTGGTCAGGCCCTCCTGGACGATGCGGTACGCGGTGCGGCCCGCCACCGTGGGCACGCTCCCGAGCCCGCCCGCCACGTCGAGGTCGAGGCTGACGCGGTTGCCGGCCCGCCGGGACTCGTCCGCCAGCCGCTCCACGTCGGCGAGTACCGGCTGCGGCCTGTCCGACTGTTCGGGGGCTCGCAGCACGCCGATGATCTCCCTCAGGTCCTGCAGCGCCTGGTGCGCGCTCTCCCGGATGATGCCCGCGGCCTGCCCCGCCTGTGCGGGGTCGCCGCCCGGATTGAACTCGAGGGCCCCGGCGTGGACGCTCAGCAGCGACAGCCGGTGGGCCAGAACGTCGTGCATCTCGCGTGCCACGTCCTCGCGGGCCTCCCGCCGCGCGTCGGCCGCCGCGTGCTCCGCCCGCTCGCGGAGCGAGGAGAGCAACTGCCGTCGCGAGCGGACGTACAGCCCCCAGCCGATCGCCCCGGCGAGGAGCACGAAATAGGTGAGCGCCGACTCCGTCCTCGGGTCGCTGGCGTCGGGGCCGCTCGCGAGGATGAACGGCACCGGCGCGTAGGCGAGCGCCGTCACGTACGCCGTCACCCGTGGCGGCCTGCTGACCGCGACGGTGAACAGTGCGACGAGGATCGGCCCCGTCACGAAGTGCGAGAACGGCTCGGCCACCAGCAGCACGAGCGCGAGCGGGACAGGCCACCGGCGCCGCAGGAAGAGCGCCGCGCAGGCGAGCCCGCCCCGCAGCTGGTCGAGGAAGAGCGCTGTGGGTGAGGTACCCGGATCGAGGGCGACCGCGTCGGTGCTCAGCACCAGAAAGCACCCGGCGCACAGGAACGCGCCGATGTCCACGGCCCAGTCGCGTGCACTGCGCCGTCCCGCCCGCCGGACAGCGGCGCTGCTGTTGTGCTCAGACCCCATGCCGCGCAATCTACGGTCGCTGCCGGGCCACTGTCCCCTCCGGGCCGCAGGCAGCGACTTCGGTAGGACAAGGACGCTGTCGATCTCAGACTTTCGTCGCCCGTTCCGCCCCCGAAGCCCGATCCCTGTGCGCATCGGCCGGCGCCAGTCTGCGGGCATGAAGAATCTTCTCGGCTTCGTCGCCTTCCTCCTCATCGCCCAAGGAGCGGGCGGCATCGCCCACAAGCTCACCGGCTGGTTCGACAAGTGGGCGGTCGTCGACCACCTCGGCTTCCTGGACGGCTACGAGATCTACGTCTGCGTGCTGCTCATCGCCCTCGGCTTCGCCGTCGGCGCCGCCTCGGACGCCGTGGGGCGCCACGAGTGACGGATGACCGACGGGTCCGGCATACCCTGGGACGAAGGCCTCAGGCCGCGCCCGTTGTCCCCGTGACCGCCTCGCGGTCGCGTACCTGACCAGGAGCAGAACCGTGTACTTCACCGACCGTGGCATCGAAGAGCTGGAGAAGAGGCGCGGCGAGGAAGAGGTCAGCCTCGCGTGGTTGTCCGAGCAGCTGCGGACTTTCGTCGATCTGAACCCGGACTTCGAGGTGCCGGTGGAGCGGCTCGCCACCTGGTTGGCACGGCTGGACGACGAGGACGACGAGGACGACGAGGACGGCGACGCCGCCGACGACTGAGGCGTTAGGGAGGGCCGCGCCCGGCTTCCCCGGGGGGCCGCAGCCGAGGGGGTTGCGCCTGTCGCGACACACGACATATCGTGTTCCTTCGTAGACGCGATATGTCGTTGCCGTGTGCGGGGACGCCGGGCGTCGCGCGCCACGCCGTGTGCGGGGCCGCGCCGCCCGCGCCGGGCACACCGCAGCGCCGAGCCTGGGGAGGCCGCCGTGCCCGTACCCGACGACCGGTCGTGGCAGATCACCGAGCCGTGGCGGATCGACTTCGACGACCCCGTCACGGAGTTGGACGTGCGCGTGGCGAGCGGGACGGTCAACGTGGTCGGCACCGACGAGGCGGCCACCCGCGTCGAGGTGGGCCGGGTCGAGGGCCCGCCGCTGCTCGTGCGACGCGAGGGCAGCAGGCTGGTCGTCGCCTACGAGGACCTGCCCTGGAGCGGCTTCCTCAAGTGGTTCGAGGGCAAGGGCCGGCGCCGCAGGGCGGAGGTGTCGGTGCGGGTGCCGGCCGATGTCGCCCTGTCCGTCGGAGTGGTGCGGGCCGCTGCCGTCGTCTCCGGTATCCGCGGCAGCACGAAGGTGGCCGGCGTCTCCGGTACGACGACGCTCGTCGGGTTGCGCGGCCCCGTGACGGCCGAGACGGTCTCGGGGGACGTCGAGACCCAGCGGCTGTCGGGGCCGCTGCGCTTCTCCACGGTCTCCGGCGACCTGACGTGCATCGACGGCTCCCTGGGCACGATCACCGCCGACTCGGTCAGCGGGGCGATGATCCTCGATCTGGGCTCCCCCCGAGCGGGCGGCCCCGCCGATATCCGGCTGAGCAGCGTCTCGGGCGAGCTGGCCGTCAGGCTGCCCGACGACGCGGACCTGACGGTGGAGGCCCAGACGGCGGGCGGCGCCGTCTCCAGCGCCTTCGACGAGCTGACGACCGCCGGCTGGGGTTCCTACCGGGTGGCCGGCACCCTGGGCGGCGGCCACGGCACCCTGGAGGCCAACACCGTCTCCGGCGGCGTGGCACTCCTCCGCCGTCCGCCCGGGGCGGACACCTCGGAGGAGGAGCCGCATCCGGGCGACCGCGTCGGCGCGGCCCAGGGCGCCGGAGCGGCCGGCGGTGCCCGTCCGCCAGGGCCTCCCGGTGGTACCGCGCCCCGTGGCAACCCCTCTTCGCCGAAGGACCTGTGACATGCCCCCCGTCTTCGCGCACGGCCGACTGCGCCTGTATCTGCTGATGCTCCTCGCCGAGGCGCCACGCCACGGCTACGAGGTGATCCGTCTCCTCGAAGAGCGCTTCCAGGGCCTGTACGCGCCCTCGGCCGGCACCGTCTACCCGCGGCTGGCCAAGCTGGAGGCCGAGGGGCTCGTCAGCCACACCACCGAGGGGGGCCGCAAGGTGTACGCCATCACCGAGGCGGGCCGAACCGAGCTCGCCGGCAGGCAGGCCGAGCTGGCCGAGCTGGAGATCGAGATCCGCGACTCCGTGGCAGCACTCGCCGGCGACATCCGCGAGGACGTCAGCGGGACGGCCGGCGACCTGCGCCGCGAGATGCGCGAGCAGGCACGCACCACGCGCCACCGGGCGAAGGGCGCCCGCGGCCACGGGAGCACCACCACGGGGTACGACAAGCCCGCCGGCTGGGACGACGGCTGGGGCGAGGGCTGGGAGGGGGTCTGGGGCGACAAGGAGGCGTGGCGGCACGCCAAGGAGGAGATGCGCCGGGCCAAGGACGAGTGGAAGGAACAGGCCCGCAAGGCCAAGGAGGAGGCGCAGCGCGCCAAGCGCCAGGCGAGGAAGGAGCGGGAGGCCCACACCGAGGCGCTGGCCGAGGTGCAGCGTCTCGCCCGTCAGGTGCAGGATCAGGTGCACACCCGCGTGCAGGCGGGCGACTGGTCGGGGGCGGTTCGCGACGGCATGTCGGAACTCGCCCGCGGCATGGGCAGCCTGGGGCGTATCACGGGACAGACCACGGCCTGGCCGCCGTACGTGCGCCCGCACCCGGCCGGTACCGACCCGGACGCCGAGGCGGAGGCTCCGATGGCCGACTCCACGGGCGACCCGGCGCGCGATCTCGAACGGCTCCTCGACCGCTTCCGCGACGACGTGCGGGACGCCGCCCGCGACCACGGCGTCAGCGAAGGGCAACTGCGCGAGGTGCGCCGCCACCTGTCGACCGCCGCCGCTCACATCGGCGTCCTCCTGCGCAATCCCGACGGGGGAGCGGACGGCTCCGCGGCGGACGGGGAACGGGGCGAGAGGGACGGAGGGGAAGGCGGGCGCACCCGGTGATCGACGCCTCGCCCTCGCCCACGCCCACGCCCACGCTCGCGCGAGCAGCCGCCGTGGATGTTCAATAGAAGGGCGGAGCAGGCCCGTTGGGGCAGCAAGCGGTGAGGGGGACGTATGAAGCGGGAGATCCGGGAGATCACGCTGCCGGGCGGCGAGACGCTGCTGGCGCGGGTCCGCGTCCTGGACGAGGACGAGGTCCCGCCGGGGGCCGACGAGTTCCAGTACGACGACGTGGGCACGCGTGACCAGCTCATCGCGCGGGCCCAGCAGCTCAACGAGGTGATCAGCGGTGTCGGATCGGCCGTGCTGAGGGCGGCACGCCAGGCGCGCCCGGACGAGGTCAGCGCCACGTTCGGCGTCGAGCTGGCCGTCAAGTCGGGTAAGGCCCTCGCCGCCGTTCTCGCCGACGGCGAGGCCAAGGCCTCGGTCTCCGTCACCCTCACGTGGCACGCGGCGAACCAGCCGGACGGCGACGGCCGGGACGGCACACCGGAAGGCACGCGGACCGCCGACGGCACCGGCACCCCGGGTACCGCACCGCAGGGCGGGTGACGCCGGGCAGGCGGGTGACGCGCGGGCGCGGGTGCGCATCGGTAAACTGAGGCCCTTGTCGGGCCGGGCCGCCACCCGGCCCGGTCTGGCCCGGCCCTGTCTGGCTCGGCTCGGTCTGGCCTGGCTCGGTCCGGCTCGGGTCCGGTCCCGTATCGGCCTCCCCGGGAGGCCCGGCTGCGCACCCGGGAGAATGGCCGTCCCCCGTCGTGAGTACGGGCTGTGCGGGGGATGTTGGGGCGCCGCCTCTCCCGTCTGTCGCACCCGGGGACTAGCCTGCTACCTCAGGCATCTCACAGAAAGAAGCGACGGGGGAACGGGGCGTAGAGGGGGAGTGCTGTGACCGGAGTGCGAGCCGCGCGGTGCGGGAGGCCACGATTCGGCGTGCTGCTGTGCGCGCCCTGTGCCGCGTGAACGCCCCCACGGGCCTCGCCGACTCCGTTCGCGCTTCCGTCGTGCGCATCGGGGCACCGCCCGAGGGGTACGACGGAAGCAGCGGCGGCGGCGCCAGCGGCGGTCGCGGTGACGGAGTGAGCGGGATCGCCCAACCCCTCGCGGGGAGGCGGTCGTTCTGGGGGAGCGGTTTCTTCGTCGCGCCCGGTTGGGTCCTCACGTGTGCCCATGTCGTCGGCAAGGGCGCCTCGAGCGTGTGGAGGGGGGAGCGCGCCATCGGCATCACGATCGGCGACGACGCGCAGAGCACGGTGCTCCTCGGCGAGCTCGCGTTCGGCCTGCCGCTGCCCGCCGACCCCGAGCAGCCGGAGGCGCGGTGGCCGTTCCCGGACCTGGCGCTCGTTCGGGTGCCGGACGCCCAGGACGTGGACTGCCTGTGGCTGAGCGACCGCTCGGCCCTCACCCCGGCCTCCGTCGGGCTGTACGGCTGGGTGCCGGGGCCCGAGCGCGGCGAGCAGATGTTCTTCACCGGGCTGGCGACGGCCACGGGCGTGCGGGGCCGCCCCCTCATGCTCAGCGGTGACGAGTTGACGGAGGGCTGCTCCGGCGGCCCGGTGCTGGACGAGCGGCGCGGTGCGGTGCTGGGCCTCAGCAAGGGCAAGGGCTCCCGTCCGCACACCGGGGTGGCCACGCGGGTCACCGCGCTGCGCCAGCTGTGCGACGCGGGGCCGCGCGGGGCGCGGGTGCTGCACGAGGTGCTGTCCTCGCACGACCGCTACCACCTGCGGCGCTACCACGGGTTCGGGCACAGCTGGTATCGCCAGCACGCGCGGCTGGGCCCCCTGGGCGGTGAGCCGGCCTACGGGTTCACGGTGGATCGGCGGGCGGAGCTGTACGCGCTGTTCGCCGAGGTGGAACCGCCGGCGAGCGCCGGGCAGGTGCTGCAACTCGCCAACGAGGCGCGGGACATGGTGCTGCGCCTGCCCTACACCCTCAACGAGCACGATCCCCGCTCCTGGCGGGAGGGGGCGGGTCTGCTCTACGAGCCGCGGGACGGCGACGCGCCGGCGGCGGAGCCCTCGCCCGACCTGGCGCTGGAGGCCGTGGTCGTGTACGCCGGTAAGGTGACCGCCGCCCTCACCCGTTCGGGTGCGGCAGGCACGCCGCGTTCGGCGCGCGCGCTGGCGGATCTGCGGGCCTGGGTGGAGCGCACCGGCCACACGCTGCACAACGACGTGATCCGGGCCCGCATCCCCTCCCTCCTGGAGAGCCACCGTCCGGCGTCGGCGGCCAGAGCCAACGTGCTGGTGGAGGTGGAGCCCGACATCTACGGTTCCGGGCGGCACGCCTGGCGGGTGCTGCTGGTGCGCTCGGCCGACAAGGACGAGCTGCTGGCCGGCGACGACGGCGCGGACGAGACCGCCGAGGAGGGGGAGCGGGAGGAGTCCATCGTCGACCAGAGCCGGGAGGAGGTGCCGCGCTCCCGGCTGGAGGAGGCCGTGCGCGGGGCGCTGTCCCAGGCGCTCGACCAGTGCGACGTGGACGAGCACCTGGCGGCGGTGGAGTTCCTGTTGCCGCGGGCGCTGTTCGACGAGCCGGTGGACGAGTGGCGGGTCCGTCCCTACGATCCGGACGACCCGTTCAACCCGCACGCTGTGCCGCTGGGGCAGCGCCGGCTGGTCGTGGTGCGTGACAGGTCCCGCAGGGACCACGGGTACACCCCGGAGGCACGCACCAGGGCCACCGCGGTGCTGGGCGGCCCGATGGAGGCCGTGCCGCTGCGGCGCGAGGTGCCCGTGGCCGGGCACGGCGCGTCGGCGCCCGAGGGCGGGCAGGCCGCTTACGGGCGGTTGCTCGCCGCGCCGCCCGGCGCCGTGCCGGTGTACTGCGCGCGGGCGGGCAGCGGCCCGGGCGCCCGCGCCATGGCGGCGGCGCTCGGCGCGGGGCACGCGGTGGCACTGTGGCGGCACTCGTGCAGCGATCAGCACGACCACGACGACTGCGAGGAGTTCCACGAGCGGGCCGCCGCGCTGCTGCGCCAGGTCCACTCGGCGCGGCAGCTTCCGCAGGAGATCAGGGCGCTGCGGAACACCAACGCCGACCTGGGTGACGGAGGGAGCTGGGAGAGCTGGGACACGGAAGGGGCAACTGGCGTGAACAGTGCGCCAATTGACCACCCAGCGGCCTGGGCACGGCATATCGTCCTGCTTTACGATCCGCCCCACAGGACCATTGGGGACGAACCGTTGCGCGAACCACCGCTCATGCCCAGGCAGTCGACAGCGTTGAGGAGCACATCGTGAGCGATTGGCGCATCTACCGCGGCGCGGGTGTGCCGCACGAGGGCGTGCGGGGGCTGCCCGAGCCGCCCCCGTGGCGCGACTTCACCGGTGCCGGCACCGGCCCCGACAGCCCGGGTGGCGCGGAAGGCGACGGCGGTGACGACGCCGAGGGCGCCGACACCGCGCGGCGGCTGGGCGCGCGGCGACGCCTGGTGGAGAGTCTGCATCCGCGTCCCGAGGAGGTCGAGGCCGTCAACGCGGCGCTGTACCTGCGCCGCCCCCTCCTGGTCACCGGCAACCCGGGCACCGGCAAGTCGACCCTCGCGCACGCGGTCGCGCACGAGCTGGGTCTCGGCCGGGTGCTCCGCTGGCCTGTCGTCAGCCGTACGACGCTGGCGGACGGGCTCTACCACTACGACGCCATCGGCAGACTCCAGGACGTCCAGCTGGACCGTGCCGTGGCCGGCGAGGGCGACTCGTCTCCCGCCCGTCCCCCGATCGGGTCGTATCTGCGGCTGGGTCCGCTGGGTACGGCGCTGCTGCCCGCGCAGGACGGCCCCGACGGGGTGCCGCTGCCCCGGGTGCTGCTCGTCGACGAGCTGGACAAGAGCGACATCGACCTGCCCAGCGACCTGCTCAACGTCCTGGAGGACGGCGAGTTCACCATTCCGGAGCTGGAGCGCATCGCCGACCGCGAGCCGGTCACCGAGGTGCTGACCGCGGACGGCGACAAGGTCCCCATCGAGGGCGGGCGGGTGCGGTGCACGGCGTTCCCGTTCATCGTGCTGACCTCCAACGGCGAGCGGGACTTCCCGGCCGCGCTGCTGCGCCGCTGCATCCAGCTCGACCTCAAACCGCCGGGCGACAAACAGCTCGCCGCGATGGTCTCCGCACATCTGGGCGAAGAGGCGCTTGAGGAGGGCGCCGAGCTGGTTCAGCGGTTCCTGCGCCGCGAGCCCGGGCAGGTCATCGCCACCGACCAGCTGCTCAACGCACTGTTCCTGACACAGCGCGCCTCGGGCGTCGAGAGGGTCACCCGCGACCGGCTCGCCGAGATGCTGCTGCGCCCCCTCGATCGCCCGAGGTGACGCGCTGATGAGTCCGGCGCCGCCCCCGCCGCGACGGCCCACCGGCCGTGCGCGGCCCGAGGCGTCCCCGCCGCAGCCCTCCACGGCCGTCCAGGAGGCCCTGGCCGTCGGGGAGGTGGCTCAGCTGGTGGCGCGGCTGCGGGCCGCCGGCTGGGAACCCTCGTCCGAGGAAGTGGCCGAGGCGCTGTGGCTCGCCCGGTTCACGGCCCACGGGCAGGCGGACGAAGCCGCAGCGGGCGCCCCAAGCCCGCGCTGGCCCGCGGCCGGAGCGCCGCACGCGCAGCCGTCCGCACCGCCGACGCGCGAGGACGAGGAGACGGATCCGGACGAGGCACCGGCGGCGGTCACCGAGCGGACGGCGCCGGTGTCGCTGTTCGCGCCGCGCCGGCACGGGGGCGCGCCGTCCTCGGGCTTCCCGGTGCGCGCCCCGGCGGCGGGGGCGCTGTCCGGGCTCTTGGAACTGCAGCACGCGCTGCGCCCGCTGCACGGCTACCGCCCGCCGCTCCCCCCGGCCACCGGGGGGCTGGACGAGGGCGCCACCGCGGACCTGAGTGCCCGCTCCGCCACGGTGCTGCCCGTGTTCGGCACCGCGATCCGCCGTTACAGCGAGATCCAGCTCATCATGGACGCCTCGCCGACCGCGTCCGTGTGGCAGCCCACGCTGGAGCGGCTGCGCCAAACGTTCGAACAGCTCGGCGTCTTCCGCGACGTGCAGGTCCGCTACCTCTACCGCGCCAGGGACGGCTCCCCGCTCATCGGCACAGGACCGGCCGACGGGACCACCCGGCTGCGCCCCGCCGACCAGTACCGCGACACCACGGGCCGGCGGCTCACCCTGGTCGTCAGCGACTGCGTGGGGGCGCTGTGGCAGGACGGCCGCGCCCAGCGGCTGCTGCACCGCTGGTCGGGGCGGTCCCCGCTGGCCGTCGTCCAGCCGCTGCCGCCCCGCCTGTGGCCGCGTACGGCGCTGCCGGCCGAGCCGGGGACGCTGCTGCGCGAGCGCGGCTCCGGCGGACGTGTCACCTTCGAGCCTGAGGGGTACGGACCGCTGCCGCCCGCCGACGCGGTGGCCGTGCCGGTGCTGCTGCCGACGCCCGAGGCGCTGGGCAACTGGGCGCGGCTGCTGGGCACGGACGGGGAGCGCGCGGTCCCCGGGGCCGCCGCCTGGGTGCTGCCCCGGCACCCGGCGATGCCGCCGCCGCGCACCGCGCCGGGTGGTGTGCCGCCGCGCACGCTGCTGAGGGAGTTCCGCAACACCGCCTCGCCGGGCGCGCTGGATCTGGCGCTGCACCTGTCCGTCGTCCCGCTGCTGCTGCCGGTCATCCATCTCGTGCAGGAGGCGATGCTGCCCGACACGGGGCCGATGGAGCTGGCCGAGGTCCTGCTGTCGGGGCTGTTGACGCGGCTGCCAGAGGAGGAGGGCGAGGGGGAGGGCCAGGCGTCCGCGTACGGGCCGCGCTACACGTTCGCGCCGGGGGTGCGGGAATTGCTGCTCCAGTCGCTGGACCAGAGCGCCGCCGTCCTCACCCTCAAACACCTGTCCGACCATGTGGAGCAGCGTTTCGGCAAGGGCACCCGCAACTTCGCGGCGCTGGCCGTCGCCCAGCTCACCGGGGAGGACGAGGAAGGTCCCCTGGCCTCGCCACGGGACGACGACGAGGTCGACGAGCTGTTCGCCACCATCCCCGCCGAGGTCGTCCGCTTCTACCTGCCCGACGTGCACGCGGCCGACCAGGTGGCCGAAACCGAACGGCTGCTGGGCCAGTGGCGGGCCCAGCGCGACATCCAACTGCTGCACCGCGCTCGTTCGGTGGGAGAAGCCGCACGCGCCGCCGACCGGGACAGCCCGCGCGCCCGGCTGGCCCTCGGTCGCGTCCTGCGCGCCCTCGCGGGAACGGCCGGCGTACGGCGCAGCCCGCAGGGTGCCGAACCCCTGCTGCGGGACGCCGCCGAACTCCTGACGGACGACGCGCCGGCCACCCTGCTGGAGCGGGCCGGCGTCGAGAACGACCTGTGGCAGGCCCGCGGCGGACTGCGGCACCTGTTGCGCGCCGAGCGGCTGCTGCGCTCGTTGGCGGACCGCCTCACGGGGGACACGACGGACCCGGCGCTGCCACCGGACGCCGAGCTGACCCGTAAACTCCGGCTGGGCCGGGTGCTGCTCGCGCTCGCCCACGCAGCACCCGAACACCGCCACAGGGCGGCCCTCGAGGCCGTCAGCGAACTCCGCGAAGTGAGCGACATGCTGGCTGACCGCGCGCCCGGCACCCCCGGGCACTCCAGCGCCCCCACCGACCCCGCGGCCCCGGCCTCCGCCCGGTCGGCGGAGGCCGGCCGTCGGAAGAACAGTGCGGGTACCGAGCCGGTCACCCCGCCGCAGACGTCCGCGCGGGCGCCGGAGTCCGCCTCGTCCCCGGCCGGAGGGGGCGCGGCCACGCAGCAGGGGGTCCCAGCCCCTCAGCAGGGCGTCCCAGCCCCCCAGCAGGGGCCCCCGGCCACGCAGCAGGGGACCCCGGCCGCCCGGCCGGCCACCGCCGTGGACCGCCGCGAGGAGCGGGCGGCCCAGCGCTGCGGCGTCCTGCTCGACCTGGCGTCCGCGCTGCGGCTGAGCGGTGCCCCACCCCGGGAGCGCCTGGAGGTGCTGACGCGGGCCGACTCCGCCGCGGGGGAGCGGACCGGGCTGCGGCTGCGCTGCGCCAGGGAACGCGCCCGCGTGCTGCGCGAGGCCCACGACTGGACGGCCGCGGCGCAGGCGTACACCGAAGCCGAACGGTTCACCCCGCCGGACAGCGTCCAGCGCGGCGAGCTGCTCACCGAGTGGGGGGAGATGCTGCTCACCGACGCGGGCGACCTCTCCCGCGCCGAGGGCATCCTCCGCGAGGCGCTCACCCGCGCACCGACGGGCAGCCCCGCGGTGGCCCGTGCGGCACTGCTGCTGGGCCGCGTACTGCTGCTGCGCTACGACGCGGAGCAGTTCAGGCCCGACCTGTACGAGGGGTGCCATCTGCTGGAGCAGGCGGCCCGGCAGGGCGCGGACGCGGAGAGCCGGGCGCAGGCGTGGCTGCGGCTGGGCAGGGCCCGTGCCCTGTTTCCCGCGGGGACGCCGCAGTCCCAGCAGGCGGGTGCGGAGCTCACCAGCGCGCTGGAGGAGGTGGCGGGCGCCCACGAGGGCGGTTCCCTCACGGTGGCCAGGGCGCTGCACGCGCGCGGCGACTTCCACCGTGCGCAGGGCCGCGAGGTGGACGCGTTGGCCGACTACCGCGCGGCGGAAGCCGAATGGCAGCTGCTGGCCGGTCACCTGGCGGACGTCCCCTGGGACGAGGTGCGCGACACCAGGGGCCGGGTGGCCGAATTGGGACGCTGAGGACGTGCGTTGCACGCGTGCCGTGGCGTGAGTACCGGCCGAATGCGACGGTCGTGTGCGGCGAACGTGTTTCCGGATACCTGCTACGGGAAAGGAAAACCATCCGTGGCTACCGCCCCCGGGCGGAGTTCTAGGGGAGGAGAAAAGCGTGGCCGTGCGGACCGATGGCACGTCCCGTGGCCCGGGCCGTCAGACCGAAGCGGCACCGCCGCCTCTGCCCGACCTGACGGGCCTGACTCTACGCGCGCTGAGGACCTGCGACGATCCCGCCGTCACGGCGGTGGTGGAGAACACCCTGCGCGACGGGGAGGAGCTGTCGCGGATGTGGAGGTCCGGCACCAAAGGTGGCGAGGGCGTCGACGGGGAGGGCCATATCTCGCAGGGCGCGTCCCGGGCGGGGGAACGGAAGAGCGTGTTTCAGACAATCTCCGGCGCCGCGCAGGGCAGCGGTGGCCGGACGGGTACCGCGGGAGGGCGCGGAGCGGGCCGCCAGAACCCGCTGTGACCCGCCGCGATGACGCCATTCGACATACCGGACCGCCAACTGCGCCGGATGGGAGAGACCCGGCCGCAGCCGGGGGAGGCGGCGGCGTTGGGCGCCTGGCTGCACTCCCGGCGCCTCGTCCTGCTCAAGGCGCTGCTGACGCGCGTCGAGCGCGCCCACCCGCCCGAGCGGACCGCCCGCGCGCTGGACGCGCACTGGGCGCTGCTGGAACAGGCCGAGTCCCACGACCCGGCCGCCGCGCGGTCGGCGCTCGGCTATCCCGCCGTCGGCAACTGGCTCGCGCACACCCTTGAGGCCGGCCCCGAGGGACTGTCCGCGGCCCTCGCCGGCTCCGGACCGCTCGCCGCCGCCGTCGCCACCGCTGCCGGCACCGCCTTCAGGCTCGACCTGCCGACCTCCGGCGGACGGCTGACGCTGCCGGGGCTGGGCACGTACCTCACGGACGCCCCGTACGCCCGTCTCGAAGCGGCGGGCGACGACGTGTCCTTCACGCCGCGGGGCGGCCGTACGGTCCGCCTGCCGCGTGCCGCCGTCCTCGGCCACGGATACGACGCGGAGCAGGCCCCCTGGCACCCGCTGCGGGGGCTCACGGGCGGTTTCGCGGTCCTGGACGACCGCGACCCCCACCTGGGCGACGGGACGCGCCCGGCGGGCCTCGGGGGACTGCGGCCCGTCACCCTGGCCGCGTCGGGCGAGGCGGACACGTGGCACAGACTGTGGAAGCGGGCCCTCCGCCTGCTGCGGGAGGCCGACCGGGAACGCGCGGCAGAGGTCACCGGGCTGGTGCGGTCCCTCGTTCCCGTGCTGTGGAAGCCCCAGGGGCGCGCCAGCGCGACCCGGATGGCCGCCCCCTGGGCGGTGCTGGTGACGCGCCCGCACACGCCGGAGGAGCTGGCCGAGGTCCTCGTCCACGAGGTGCAGCACAGCAAACTCGCCGTTCTCGAGGGCGTGGTGCGGCTCAGCAGGCCGGGCACGGAAGCGGTCTTCCAGGTCGGCTGGCGCAGCGACCCCAGGCCGCTGGACGCCGTGCTGCAGGGCACCTACGCGCACCTGGCCCTCGCCGACCTGTGGGACAGGCTCGCCCGCCGTGCCGCGGCGACCCCCGCCGAGCGAACGGCCGCGCGGGGGCGCCGCGCGGACTTCCTCACCCAGGTCGACCATGCTCTTTTCCTCCTTCTGGGCTCTGGTCAACTGACCCGCCAGGGCACAGAGTTCGTGGAGGGGATGCGCCGCCGCCACGCGCGGCTCACCGCCTCAGGCGGCCGGGACGCCCGCGGCGTCGCCGTCGCTGCCGACAAGCTCACAAACGGTCACTTTGGGTAGTCTTGCCGTACAGGTCGCCCCCGGGGTGACGACGGCTGCTGGACGAGGGAGAACGCAGGCATGGTCGCTCAGCGGGAACCGGCTCGGGGCACCCCGCCCGGAGACGAGTCCGAGCACTTCGTGGTGGTCTTCCCCGGCTACCACCGCGCCTGGGGCCACTGGATCGCGCACCGGCTGGAGAGTCACGGCCACCGCACCACGCTCCAGCGCTGGGACCCGGACCGCGAGCAGCCGCTGCACGAAGCGCTGGGCGACCTCCAGCTGGCCTCGGGACGCGTGCTGCTGGTCATCAGCGACGTGTTCCTGCAACTCGGCCCGCGCACCGAGGCCGACTGGAACACGGTGCTGCGCGGCTACGTGGCCGCGCACGCCGACCGGTTCGCCGCCGTCAACCTGACCAACCGCGAGCTGCTGCCCGCCACCGCGGTGCTGGAGCCGGTCAACCTGTGGGGCGTCGGCGAGGAGGAGGCCGAGCGCAGGCTGCTGAACCGGCTGGGGCTCAGCCCGCGCCGCGCGCCCGCGGCGCAGACCGGCTACACCAGCCGCTACCCCAACGACCCGCCGGACGTGTGGGGGGAGGTGCCGCGCCGCAACGGGCGTTTCACGGGCCGCGACGTGATCCTCAACGAGCTCCAGGAGCGGCTGATGGACGCGGAGCAGGGCGCGGCCGTGTGCGCGCTCGTCGGCATGGCGGGCATCGGCAAGACGCACATCGCGGCCGAGTACGCGCACCGCTTCGGCCCTGACTACGACGTCGTCTGGTGGGTCAACTGCGACCAGCGCAACACCCAGCGCGAGACGTTCGGGCAGCTCGCCGTCGAACTCGGGCTCGACCGCGCGGGCGACGTCGGCGAGCGGCTGCGCACCGTGCGGGAGGCGCTGCGCAAGAACACGCCCTCGGGGCGGTGGCTGCTCATCTTCGACGGCTGGGAGGACCCGGAGGAAGCCGCCACCTTCCTGCCGCACGGCGGCAGCGGCCACGTCCTGATCACCTCGCGCAACAAGAGCTGGCGCGCCGCCACCGACATCAAGCAGATCGCCGCCTTCCGCCGCGCCGAGTCCACCGGCTACCTGATGCGCCGCGCCCCGCACATCACCGCCGAGCAGGCCGACGAGGTGGCCGGCGAGTTCCAGGACCTGCCGCTCCAGCTCGCCCAGGCGGCGGCCTGGCTGGGCGAGGAGGGCATGGAGGTCCCCGAGTACCTGCGCATGGTGCGCGGCGTGGGGCTGACCCGACTGGAGTCGGGCACCATGCCGGACGACTACCCGTACTCGTCGCTGACCTCCTGGTCGATGCTGCTGAACAAGCTGCGCAAGTCCGAGCCGCGCGCCGTCGACCTGCTCTCCCTGTGCGCGGTCTTCGCCCCCGGACGCATCCCGCTCGGCCTCGCGCGCGGCATCCCCGCCGCCGAACTGCCCGACAACCTGCGGTGGATCGCCAGCGACCGCTCCAGCTGGGCGCGCGCCCTCGACTCGCTGGTCAACTACTCGGTGATCACCCGCGAGTCGCGCGTCCAGGCCGGCGAGAGCGAGCAGAACGACTCGGTGCTGATGCACCAGGTCGTCCACAGCGTCGTCAGCGAGCTGACCCAGGGCCGCAACAACGACGCCGTCCGCGGCACCGTGCACCGGCTGCTGGTCGAGGCCGATCCGGGCGCGCCGAACGACAGCCGACAGTGGGGGCGCTACGCCGAGTTGCTGCCGCACCTGCTGCCGTCGATCGCGCCTTCCAGCAAGGAGCGCCGCGTCCAGGAGATGCTGCTGAACTGCCTGCGCTACTGCTACAACTCGGGCGAGTTCACGCTCGGAGCCGAGCTGGCAGCCAGCATCCGCACGGAGTGGGAGAGGTTCCTCGGCTCCGACGCGCAGCAGATGCTCTCCCTCGCCACCCTCCAGGGGAATGTGCTGCGCGCGGCCGGACGCTTCCGCGAGGCGCAGATCCTCGACGCCGACCGGCTGGAGCGCCTCGCGGAGGTGCCGCGCTCCGAGGGCCCCTACGAGGAGGCCCTCATGGAGGCCACCAGCTGTCTGGCCGCCGACCTGCGCCTGCTCGGTCAGTACGACGAGGCGCTGCAGCGCCAGGAGAGAGTCGTCGAGGTCGCCCGCCGGCTCTACGGCCCCGACGAGGGCGCCAGCCTGCTGGCGCAGCACAACCTCGCCGTCGGGCTCAGGCTGCTCGGCCGCTACGAGGAGGCCTACGACACCGACCTGGACACCCTGCGCGCCCGCGAACAGGTGCTGCGCGCCCGCCACCCCTACACGCTCGGCAGCGGTAACTCCTGCGCCCGCGACCTGCGCCTGCTGGGCCGCTACCAGGAGGCGCTGGCCCGCCAGGAGCTCGCCATGCGGCTCCAGCTCCAGGTGCTCGGCGCCCAGCACCCGCAGACGCTGATGGCCCGGCACAACCTGATGCTGTGCCAGCGCCGCGCGGGCACGCCCCGGCAGGACATCGCGACGGCGATGGCGCTCCTGCTCGACCAGCAGGAGCAGGTGCACAGCCGCGGCCACTACACGACGCTGTCCCTGATGACGGACTACGGCAACTTCCTGCGCGAGCACGGCGATCTCACCCTCGCACGGGAGCTGCTGACGGAGGCCGAGGAGGGCTTCCGCGCCCTGCTGGGGCCCGCGCACCCGGTGCCGACGGCCATGCAGTCCAACGCGGGCCTCGTCCTGCAGATCGAGGGCGAACGCGACGGCGCCCTGAACATGTTCGAGCAGGCCCTCGCCGGCGTCACCTCGCTGCTGGGCCCCGACCACCCCGTCACCCTCGGCTGCGCGTTGAACACCAGCGGCGGGCGCCACCTCGCCGAGGCCCTGGAGGACGCCCACGAGCTCAGCCGTGACACGCTGGAGCGCTCCCGGCGCGTGCTGGGCGAGGACCACCCCCTCACCCTTTCGTGCATGGTGGCCCAGGCCATCGACCTGCGCTCCCTGCGCCGCCGCGACGAGGCCCGCGCGGTGGAGAGCGACGCGTTGGAGCGCCTGACCCGCTCGCTGGGGGCCCAGCACCAGCAGACCCTCTCCGCCCGGCAGCGCACCCGCCCGTACTGGGACTACGAGCCGTACCTGGGCTGAGCAGGCCAGGTACGGCCCGGCCCGACCCGGTCCGGTTCGGATCAGCCCGGTCCGGTCTGGTCCGGTCCGGCCCGATCCGATCAGATCCGGTCTGGTCCGGGCCGGAGCAGACCGGGTGGCACGCGGCTCGGGCGGCGCGCCTCCCGGACGCCCGAGGGCCCCCACCGCGGTCGCGGTGGGGGCCCTCGGTTGCTTCTGCGGCAGGCGTCAGGCGTCTCAGATGTCGAAGACTTCCTTGACGAGCTGGGCCTGCTCCTCCGCGTGCCGCTTGCCCGAGCCCACGGCGGGCGAGGACGAGGACGGCCGGGAGACGCGGCGCAGCCGGTCCGCGTTCGGCACCGGTTCCGAGCCGATGATCAGGTCCAGGTGGTCGACCAGGTTGAGCGCGATGAACGGCCACGCGCCCTGGTTGGCCGGCTCCTCCTGGGCCCAGACGTACTTCTCCGCGTTGGTGAAGCGCGCCATCTCGGTCTGGATCTCCTTGCCGGGCAGCGGGTAGAGCCGCTCCAGCCGGATGATGGCGGTGTCCGTGAGGTCGCGCTTCGTCCGCTCGGCGTCCAGGTCGTAGTAGACCTTGCCGGAGCAGAAGATGACCTTGCGGACGTTCGCCGGGTCCAGCTTGCCGCTGTCGACGAGCGTGTCACCGATGACCGGACGGAAGCCGCCTGTGGTGAACTCCTCCGCCTTGGAGGCCGCCGCCTTCATCCGCAGCATCGACTTCGGGGTGAAGACGACCAGCGGCTTGTGGTGCGGGTTGTGCACCTGCCAGCGCAGCAGGTGGAAGTAGTTCGACGGCAGCGTCGGCATCGCGACGGTCATGCTGTTCTGCGCGCACAGCTGGAGGAACCGCTCGATGCGGGCCGAGGAGTGGTCGGGGCCCTGCCCCTCGTAGCCGTGCGGCAGGAGCAGGGTCACACCGGAGGTCTGGTTCCACTTCTGCTCGGCCGAGGAGATGAACTCGTCGATGACCGTCTGGGCGCCGTTCATGAAGTCACCGAATTGCGCCTCCCACATCACCAGCGCGTCCGGCCTGGCCAGCGAGTAGCCGTACTCGAAGCCCATCGCCGCGTACTCGCTCAGCAGCGAGTCGTAGACGTTGTAGCGCGCCTGGTCCTCCGCCAGGTACAGCAGCGGGGTGTAGTCCTCGCCGGAGTTCTGGTCGAGCAGCACCGCGTGCCGCTGCCCGAAGGTGCCGCGACGGGAGTCCTGCCCCGACAGCCTGACCGGCGTGCCCTCCATCAGCAGCGAGCCGATGGCCAGCGTCTCGCCCATCGCCCAGTCGATCGTGCCGTCCTCGACCATCTGCGCGCGGCGCTGGAGCTGCGGCAGCAGGCGCGGGTGGACGGTGATCCGGTCGGGCATGTTGACCTGCGACTCGGCGATCCGCTTGACGACCTCCTGGGAGATCGCGGTGTCCAGACCGACGGGGAACTCCGCCTGCGGTGCCGGGACCTCGGCGGCCATCGGCTGCGCCGTCGCGTCACGGACCTCGGTGAAGACCTTCTCCAGCTGGCCCTGGAAGTCCTGCAGCGCCTGCTCGGCCTCCTCCAGGCTGATGTCGCCGCGCCCGATCAGCGACTCGGTGTACAGCTTGCGCACCGAGCGCTTCTTGTCGATCAGGTGGTACATCAGCGGCTGGGTGAACGAGGGGTTGTCCGTCTCGTTGTGCCCGCGCCTGCGGTAGCAGATCAGGTCGATGACGACGTCCTTGTTGAACGCCTGCCGGTACTCGAAGGCCAGCCGGCCCGCGCGCACCACGGCCTCCGGGTCGTCGCCGTTGACGTGCAGGACCGGGGCCTCGATCATGCGGGCCACGTCCGTGGAGTACATCGACGAGCGCGCCGACTCGGGCGGCGCGGTGTACCCGACCTGGTTGTTGATGACGATGTGGATCGTGCCGCCGGTGCGGTAGCCGCGAAGCTGCGACATGTTCAGCGTCTCGGCCACCACGCCCTGGCCCGCGAAGGCCGCGTCGCCGTGCAGCGCGATCGGCAGCACCGTGAAGTCCGTGCCGCCCTTGCCGATGATGTCCTGCTTGGCGCGGGCGACACCCTCCACGACCGGGTCGACCGCCTCCAGGTGCGAGGGGTTGGCCGTCAGCGAGACCTTGATCTGCTCGCCGTCCAGGCCGGTGAAGACGCCCTCCGCGCCCAGGTGGTACTTCACGTCGCCGGAGCCGTGCATCGACTTCGGGTCGAGGTTGCCCTCGAACTCCCGGAAGATCTGCGCGTACGGCTTGCCCACGATGTTCGCCAGCACGTTCAGCCGGCCGCGGTGCGCCATGCCGATCACGGTCTCGTCCAGCCGCGACTCGGCCGCCGCGTCGATGACCGCGTCCAGCAGCGGGATGACGGACTCGCCGCCCTCCAGCGAGAAGCGCTTCTGCCCCACGTACTTGGTCTGCAGGAACGTCTCGAAGGCCTCGGCCGCGTTCAGCCGGCGCAGGATGCGCAGCTGCTCGTCGCGCTCCGGCTTGGAGTGCTGCCGCTCGATGCGGTCCTGGATCCACTTGCGCTGCTTGGGGTCCTGGATGTGCATGTACTCGATGCCGGTGGTGCGGCAGTACGAGTCACGCAGCACGCCCAGGATGTCGCGCAGCTTCATCATGGACTTGCCGGCGAAACCGCCGACCGCGAACTCCCGCTCCAGGTCCCACAGGGTCAGACCGTGCTCGGTGATGTCCAGGTCGGGGTGCTTGCGCTGCTTGTACTCCAGCGGGTCGGTGTCGGCCATGATGTGGCCGCGGACCCGGTAGGAGTGGATCAGGTCGAAGACGCGCGCGGCCTTCGTGACGTCGTCGTCGTGCGAGGCGTCGATGTCCTGCATCCAGCGCACGGGCTCGTACGGGATGCGCAGCGCACGGAAGATCTCGTCGTAGAAGTTGTCCTCGCCCAGCAGCAGCTGCGAGACCTTGCGCAGGAACTCGCCGGAGGCCGCACCCTGGATGACCCGGTGGTCGTAGGTGCTGGTGAGGGTCATCACCTTCGAGACGCCGAGCCGGTTGAGGGTGTCCTGCGAGGTGCCCTGGAACTCGGCCGGGTACTCCATCGCGCCGACGCCCATGATCAGGCCCTGGCCCGGCATCAGACGCGGCACCGAGTGCACGGTGCCGATGCCGCCCGGGTTGGTCAGCGAGCAGGTGACGCCGGAGAAGTCCTCCATCGTCAGCTTGTTGTTCCTGGCCCGGCGGACGATGTCCTCGTAGGCCTGCCAGAACTCGAAGAAGGTCAGCGTCTCGGCCTTCTTGATGCCCGCCACGACGAGCTGGCGGTCGCCGTTCGGCTTCACCAGGTCGATGGCCAGACCCAGGTTCACGTGGTCCGGCTTGACCAGGGTGGGCTTGCCGTCCTTCTCGGTGAACGCGTGGTTCATCGAGGGCATCGCCTTGAGCGCCTGCACCATGGCGTAGCCGATCAGGTGCGTGAACGACACCTTGCCGCCGCGGGCGCGCTTGAGGTGGTTGTTGATGACGATGCGGTTGTCGAACAGCAGCTTCACCGGGACCGCGCGCACGGACGTGGCCGTGGGCAGCTCCAGGGAGGCGTTCATGTTCTTGGCCACGGCCGCGGACGGGCCGCGCAGCGCCACGTACTCCGGACCCTCGGCCTGGCCCTCCGCCGCGGCCTTGCCGCCGTCCGAGGCCTTCGCCGCGCCCGCGGGCCGGGCCGCCGGCTTGGCGGCGGGCTTGGGCTCCGCCTTCTGCCGCGGCTCGGCCTTCTGCTGCGGCTCGGCCGGTGCGGCGGCCTGCTGGGGCTGTGCCTGCGCCTGCTTCGGCTGGGCGGCCTGCGCGGGGGCGCTCGCGGGCTGGGCGGCCTGCTGGGCCTGTGCCTGTGCCTGCGGCGCGGCGGAGGACGCCGGGGCCTGGGCCGGCGCGGCCTTCGGGGAGGCGTCCCGTGGGGTGCCCGCGCCGTCCGGCGCCGCGGCCCCTTCGGAGGACTCCGGCTGATAGTCAGCGAAGAAGTCCCACCAGGCTCGGTCTACCGAGTTCGGGTCCTGGAGGTACTGCTGGTAGATCTCGTCGACGAGCCACTCGTTCGGCCCGAACGCCGGACCAGGGTCTTTACCCTGTCCGTCCTTCCGTTCCGTAGAGGTGCTCGATGAGCTGTTGGGGGACTGTGACGACACGGCGGCAACCGCCCTCTTCCGCTTCCTTAGGTGGTGGACAGCGGAAATAAAGGCTACGCCTCTCCTGGCGAGAGGCGTAGTCCGGGCGGCCCCTTGGTCACGTACGTCACATTAAGCAGCCGGTTTCGGGCCAGGACTTGGCGGGAATCACTCACGGTTTTGCCTCGCGGACGGAACCGGACACCCCACCAGGTGCGTCCCCGGGCCCCCTGGACGCGGGAAAGCGTCAATCCGGCTGCCCGCTCGTCCCCGGAAGAGTGAGCTGGATCCGGCAACCGCGCGGCGATTCGGCCACTCGGATCGAGCCGCCGTGCAACTCCACCGCCCAGCGCGCGATGGCCAGCCCCAGACCTGTGCCGCCCCCTGGGCTGATGCCCTGGGCGCCCCGAGTGGACTCGGTGCTGTGTGTGCCGTTGAACCGGTCGAAGACCCGCTGCCGCTCGGCCTCGGGTATGCCGGGCCCCTCGTCCAGCACCTCGACCTCCAGGCTGTCGGCGGACCCGCCCGCTGCCGCCTCGCCGCCCGGCCTGGCCCGGACCGTGACCCGGCCGTGCTGCGGGCTGTGCTTGACGGCGTTGTCGATCAGATTCGCCACCACCTGATGCAGCCGTTCGGGGTCGGCGTAAGCCGTCAGCTCGGGCGGCGAGACGTCCAGATGCAGGTGGACATCCTTACGGGAGTGCCCGGAGCCCTTGCTCATGTTGGCCTCCTTCAGCACGCCCGCCAGGTACGGCCACACCTCGAAACGCCGCGAGTGCAGCGGGACGACCCCGCTGTCCAGCCGGGAGAGATCCAGCAGGTGAGCCACCAGGCGGCCCAGCCGTTCGGTCTGCGACAGTGCTGTGCGCATCGTCTCCGGGTCGGCGTCCGAGACACCGTCCACGACGTTCTCCAGGACCGCGCGCAGCGCCGCGATCGGGGTGCGCAGCTCGTGCGACACATTGGCGACCAGCTCCTTGCGGTGCTGGTCGACGGCCTCCAGATCGGCAGCCATCCGGTTGAAGTTCTCGGCCAGTTCTCCGAACTCGTCCCGCCGGCCGCCACGCACCCGGCGGGAGTAGTCGCCGCCCGCCATCGCCTTGGCCGCGTCCGTCATCTCGTCCAGCGGCGCCGTCACCGACTGCGCCACGAACTGGGTGATCAGCAGGGAGGCCACGATCGAGATGATCGTGATGACCCGCAGCTCGGTCGCCGACTGCACCGCGAAGAGCGCCAGCAGTGTGGTGATCACCACGGAGACGATCACCAGCGCGCCGAGCGCCGCCTTGACCGACCTGTACGGGTCCAGCGGACGCAGACCCTCCCACAGCCGCTCCCACCAGTGGGAACCGACGCGGGCCGCCGCAGAGCGCTTCCAGCGGCTCAGCGAGCGGGCCAGCAGCGTCGGCGGYCCGGGGGGGCCGGAGCCCGACGAGCCGGAAGGGCCGTGGGGGCCGGAAGGGCCATGGGGGCCGGATGGGCCGGGAGAGCCGTGCGGGCCGGATGGGCCGGGAGAGCCGTGGGGGCCGGACGAGCCGGAGGGGCTGGACACCGAAGCGAACACGCGCGCCGTCCCGCCGCCCGTCAGGAGCTCTCCGTCGCGGCACCCGTCACCGGCGCGGGGGCGCCGTCGGGTCCTGGGGTCTCCAGCGCGTACCCCACCCCGTGCACCGTGCGGATGCGCTCGGCGCCGATCTTGCGCCGCAGGGCCTTGATGTGGCTGTCCACGGTGCGGGTGCCGGACGCGTCGGCCCAGTCCCACACCTCGGCCAGCAGCTGCTCGCGGGAGAGCACCGCGCGCGGCGAGTGCGCCAGGCACACCAGCAGGTCGAACTCCGTCGGCGTCAGGTGCACGTCCTCGCCGCCGACGCGGACCCGCCGCTGGGCGTGGTCGATCTCCAGTTCGCCGAGCCTGAGTATGCCGTTGCGCGGCGTGCTCGCCGCCTGCGTCGCCCGCTCGACCCGGCGCAGCAGCACGTGCACCCGGGCGGCGACCTCGCGCATCGAGAACGGCTTGGTCATGTAGTCGTCGGCGCCCACGCCGAGACCCACCAGCATGTCCGTCTCGTCGTCCCGCGCGGTCAGCATCAGCACCGGAACCGGGCGCTGCGCCTGCACCCGGCGGCAGACCTCCAGGCCGTCGAAGCCGGGCAGCATCACATCCAGCACCAGCAGATCGGGCTGCCACGCCTCGGCGGTGTCCACCGCGGCGGGCCCGTCACCGGCCGTCTGTACCTGGAAGCCCTCCGCGCGCAGCCGCCGCGCGATCGCGTCGACGATGGTGGGATCGTCCTCCACGACGAGAATGCGTCGCTGAGCGCCGGGGGTGGTCGCGGCGACGGCTCCGCCAGCTGTCTGAGTGGTGTTCTTCTGGTCCATACGACCCCGCCCCTGTGGCTCTTCCGGCTTTCTTGGAACAGCAGCGTAAGGGCCTGCTCCACCGCTCGGCTACGCCGGTCGGGCTGCGAAGTGGACCACGTCGGGGACGCCTCGGACGACGGGGATCTCATCCGTCCGAACACGGCAGAACCCCGCATTCACGAGTGATCGTTCGAATGCGGACGAGGGTTGCGCCGACCAGACGGCGAGGACGCCCCCCGGAGCGAGCGCCTCCCGGCAGGCCGCCAGACCTGTGGGGGAGTAGAGGGAGGAGTTGTCGTCGGTGACGGTCCACTCGGGACCGTTGTCGATGTCCAGGCACAGCGCGTCGAAACGGCCGCCGCCGCCCGCCGCCGCCTCGTGTACGTACGCCACCAGGTCGGCCTCCACCAGCGCGGTGCGCGGATCGGCCAGCGCATCGGCGGAGAGCTGGGAGAGCGGCCCTGTGTGGTGCCAGTCGAGGATGGCCGGCTCGCGCTCCACCACGGTGATACCGCCCCAGCGCGGCTCCGCGGCCGCCTCCGCGAGCGAGAAACCGACTCCCAGCCCGCCGATCAGCAGCCGGGGGCCCGCGCGGGTGTCGAGTTCCTCCAGCGCCGCCCGCACCAGCAGCCGCTCGGACCGTCCGTCGGAGGTGTCCATCAGGAAGCAGCCGTTGGCGATGATCTCGTAGTGCGTCCCGCGCCGCCGCAGGACGACCTCACCCCACGGCCCCTCGCGCCGCTCAAGGGTGACGGCGGTGTCGGTGGCCGGGGCGGAGACGGCGGAATACGGCATGGAGGCAGCGTAGGCCGGAAGCCCGGAGGGGGGAGGGTGCGGCGATCGCTGAGAGCGAACAGTTCCTCGGTGGGCCGGGGGAACATCAGGGGCATCAAAAGCATTGAGTGGGTATTACTCAACTTGCCTGCCTAGGGAGAGATCATGGCTGCTGAGTCTACTGAATCCACGGAGCCCCAGTCCGCACCGCTCGCCCTGCCCGTGCTGCCGATCGACGCCGAGGACGGCGTCGTCCTGCCGGGAATGGTGGTGCCGCTGGAGCTCTCGGACAGCGATGTGCGGGCGGCCGTCGACGCGGCGAAGTCGGCGGCGTCCACCGGGTCGGCACCCGCCGCCTCGGCCCCCGAGGGCGCGGCCTCGACGGACAAGCCGCGCGTGCTGCTCGTCCCGCGGGTCGAGGGCACGTACGCCGACATCGGCGTCGAAGGCCGCGTGGAGCAGACCGGACGCCTCGCCGACGGCGACCCGGGCGCCCTCATCCGCGCCCTGCGCCGCGTCCGCGTGGGGACGGGCACGAGCGGCCCGGGCGCCGCCCTGTGGGTACTGGGCACGCCCGTCGCCGAGCCGGTACCCGACCCCCTGCCGGGGCAGGTCGTCGAACAGATGAAGGAGTACAAGGCCCTCATCACCGACTGGCTGCGCAAGCGCGGCGCCTGGCAGGTCGTGGACCGGGTGCAGCAGATCGACGACGTGGGCCAGCTCGCCGACAACGCCGGCTACTCCCCGTTCCTGACCACCGAGCAGAAGCTGAAGCTGCTCGAGACCACCGACCCCGTCGAACGGCTGCGGCTCGCCACTGCCGCGCTCCGCGACCACCTGGCCGAACAGGACGTGGCCGAGTCCATCGCCAAGGACGTCCAGGAGGGTGTCGAGGCACAGCAGCGCGAGTTCCTGCTGCGCCGCCAGCTCGAAGCCGTCCGCAAGGAGTTGGCCGAGCTCAACGGCGACCCGGAGGGCGAGGGCGAGGACTACCGCGCCCGCGTCGAGGCCGCCGACCTGCCCGAGGAGGTCAGGAAGGCCGCCCTCAAGGAGGTCGACAAGCTGGAGCGCTCCAGCGACCAGTCACCCGAGGTGAGCTGGATCCGCACCTGGCTGGACACGGTCCTGGAGATGCCGTGGAACGTCCGCACCGAGGACGCCTACGACATCACCGGAGCCCAGGCCGTACTCGACGCCGACCACGCCGGGCTGCAGGACGTCAAGGAACGCATCACCGAGTACCTCGCCGTGCGCAAGCGGCGCACCGAGCGCGGCCTCGGCGTCGTCGGCGGGCGGCGCGGGGGAGCGGTGCTGGCACTGACCGGGCCGCCCGGAGTCGGCAAGACCTCGCTGGGCGAGTCCGTGGCCCGCGCGATGGGACGGAAGTTCGTCCGCGTGGCGCTGGGCGGTGTGCGCGACGAGGCCGAGGTCCGCGGCCACCGGCGCACCTACGTCGGAGCCCAGCCGGGACGCGTCGTCCGCGCCATCAAGGAAGCGGGGTCGATGAACCCGGTCGTCCTGCTGGACGAGGTCGACAAGGTCGGCTCCGACTTCCGCGGCGACCCGGCCGCGGCGCTGCTGGAGGTGCTGGACCCGGCGCAGAACCACACCTTCCGCGACCACTACCTGGAGGTCGAGCTCGACCTCTCGGACGTCGTCTTCCTGGCCACAGCCAACGTGCTGGAAGCCATCCCGCAGCCCCTGCTCGACCGCATGGAGGTCGTCGAACTCGACGGCTACACCGAGGACGAGAAGGTCACCATCGCCCGCGACCACCTGCTGCCCCGGCAACTGGAGCGCGCCGGACTCGCCGAGGGCGAGGTCGCCCTCGAGGAGCCGGCGCTGCGCAAGCTCGCCGCCGAGTACACCCGCGAGGCGGGCGTGCGCTCCTTGGAGCGGGCCGTCCAGCGGGTGCTCCGCAAGGTCGCGGCCCAGCAGCAGCTGGGACAGGCCGAGCTGCCGTACACCGTCGGCGTGGACGAGCTGCGCGCACTCATCGGCCGCCCCCGGCACACGCCCGAGGCCGCTCAGGACCCGGCCGAGCGCCGCACCGCCGTCCCCGGTGTCGCGACCGGTTTGGCCGTCACCGGCTCAGGTGGTGACGTCCTCTTCGTCGAGGCCTCGCTGGCCGACCCCGAGACGGGCGCCTCCGGGCTGACCCTGACCGGACAGCTGGGCGACGTGATGAAGGAGTCCGCGCACATCGCCCTCTCCTACCTGCGCTCGCGCGGCGCCGAACTGGAACTGCCCGTCGGTGACCTCAAGGAACGCGGCATCCACCTGCACGTGCCCGCGGGTGCCGTTCCCAAGGACGGACCCAGCGCAGGCGTCACCATGACGACGGCCCTGGCCTCGCTGCTGAGCGGACGCCAGGTGCGGCCCGAGGTCGCCATGACCGGAGAAGTCTCGCTCACGGGCCGGGTGCTGCCCATCGGCGGCGTCAAGCAGAAGCTCCTGGCGGCCCACCGCGCCGGGGTGACCACCGTGATCATCCCCAAGCGGAACGAGCCCGACCTGGACGACGTACCCGAAGAGGTGCTCGACGGTCTCGACGTCCACCCCGTCTCGGACGTCCGCCAGGTCCTGGAGCTGGCCCTGACACCCGCACAGAGCCCCGCCCGGCAGACCCCGGTCGCGGCGTGACGGACGCGACCGGCACAAGAGTGGCCCCCCGCCGCCGGGCGGGGGGCCACTTACTGTCAGAGGTACACGTCCTCAGCCGTTGTTGGCGAGCACCTTCAACCGGTCCATCGACCCGTTGCTGTGTTGTGTGGGGGGTGACCCCCTACGCCCCCAGCCGGGGGGAGGTGCGGTCCTCAGCCGTTATTGGCCAACACCTTCAACCGGTCCATCGACCCGTTGAAGTAGTTGTGGTCGCCCACGGTCGGGCCGCTGGAGGTGTACTGCCAGAAGGTGTAGAAGCCCCAGCCGGCCGGGAGGGTGCCCGGCGAGGAGGCGTACCGGGCGATCCAGAGGGGGTTGGAGTTGCCGAAGGCGCTGCTGTTGCCGGTGCACTGCGTCCACCAGTTCGTGGTGGTGTAGATGACCGCGTCACGCCCGGTGCGGGCCTTGTACGTGCTGGTGAAGTCCTTGATCCAGTTCACCATCGCGCTCTTGCTCAGGCCGTAGCACGTGGCACCGTAGGGGTTGTACTCGATGTCGAGCACGCCCGGCAGCGTCTTGCCGTCCTTGCTCCAGCCGCCGCCGTTGCTGGCGAAGTAGTTGGCCTGGGTGGCACCACTGGAGGAGTTGGGCGTCGCGAAGTGGTAGGCCCCGCGGATCATGCCCACGTTGTAGGAGCCGTTGTACTGCTGTGCGAAGTACGGGTTCTTGTAGCTCGTGCCTTCGGTCGCCTTGGCGTAGGCGAAGCGGACACCGCTGTTCCACAGCGTCGACCAGGCGACGTTGCCCTGGTGGCTGCTGACGTCGACGCCGTGGACCGTCGCGGCCAGACCCGCACGCGCCCTGTCCGGCGGGGTACCGTCGGTCCTGTCCGCCTCGTGCATCCGGACGCCGGCGCCCATCCAGGCCTCACCGCGCTCGGCGGGCGCCTTGGGATTGCCGCGGAGTCCTTCCACGTCCGTGGCGGCCTGGTTCGACCTGGCCGACTTCGTGTCTGCTTCTCCGTCGCCCGGAACCGCCGACGCCGCGCCCGGAAGAGCCAATACGAGCGCGAGCAGGGAGACGAACATCCCGATGACAGCCGCGAGTCCACGTCTGTGACGGGCCGTACCGGATCTGAAGCTGGGCATCGCTGCCTCCGGAGCCTCGATGGTGGGGGTCTGGTACGTGCGTAGTATTTACCGATGTGGGGGGTTTTGCGCTGCGACGCGCGGAGTGACAGTCGCTCCACTGGAATGGGCATGTCATATGTGAAGGTACGCGCGTAGACCGACCGGGCGGAAGATGCCCCACCGTCCTCCGTTGGTCTAATCCTGCGAAATACTGGCGGAGCTGGGACTATCGCGCTCGCTGGAGATAAGTTTCTTCATGGAAAACGCCGGAGACACCGCACCCGCCGCTGGCACGCCCGGGAACACCCCCGCGGATGCCCCCGCCGACGCCACGTCTGCCACCGCCCCCGCGGACCCCGCCGCGCTGTTCGGCCCCGAATGCCTCGACGTGGAACGCGAATTGGCGGTCTTCCTGCGGCGCGCCCGCGCCTCCTCGGGAGAGATGGCACGCCAGGTCCACCCCGACCTGGAACCCGCCGCGTACGGTCTCCTCGTCCGCCTCGAGGACGCCGGCGAACAGCGGGCGACGGAGCTGGCCGGCTACTTCGGAGTCGGCAAGGCGACGATAAGCCGGCAACTGCACGCGCTGGAGGCCCTCGGCCTCGTCGAGCGCCGGCCTGACCCGAAGGACCGCCGGGCCTCGCTGGTGCTCCTCACCGACGAGGGGCGCAGGCGGTTCACCCGGGTGCGGGACGCGCGGCGGCTCTCCTACGCCCGCAAGCTTGCCGCCTGGGACCGCGGTGAGATCGCCGAGCTGGCCCGCCTCCTCCACCGCCTGAACTCCCTGGCGGACCAGGAGGAGTGAGCAGCCCTCCGGCTACCCCGGAGCGGATACCAGCCCCGAGGGGCTACCAGCTCGCACTCATCGCCCCACGCAACTCGCTGCGCAGCTCCGGTGTCAGCACGTGCCCCGCACGGCCGACGAAGAGCCCCATCTGATAGCCGACCGCCCCCATGTCGCAGTCCGCCGCCGCGTGCACCCCGAGCAGCGACCCGTCCCCGATCGTCATCACCATCAGGGCGCCCTCGTCCATGGCCACCATGGTCTGCCGCACGGCGCCACCGTCCGTCAGCCTCGCCGCTGCCGTCGTCAGCGAGGCGACCCCGGACACGATCGTCGCCAGGTCCCCGCTGGAGCCACGGGGCCCGCGGCGCCGACCGGCCTCACCGCGCCGCCGCATCGGCGGAACGCGGGGCTCGGCGGACGCGTCGGCGCCCCGCCGCGGCTGCTCTCCCGTCTCCCCCTCCGCGGTGTCCTTCTGGGCGGTTCCGTTCTCGGCGGTCCCCTTCTCCGCGTCACTCTCCGCAACCTCTCCCGCGGAGGGGGCCGCCCCCTGGCCCAACCGCCCGTACTCGGGGCCCAGCGCGGGGTCCGAGGCGAGCAGCAGCAGCCCGTCGGACGAGACGACCGCCACGGACCGGATGCCCGGCACCTCAGCGACCAGACCGTCCAGCAACCAGCGCAGATTCTGTGCCTCCGCGCTGCCGGACGTACGCGTGGTGGGCACACTCACTTGCGGGCCTCCTCGGCGGTACCCCCGTCAACCTGCGGACGCGTCGGCTCCGTCACCGCGCTGCCCTCGGGACGCTCGTTTCCTTCCCCCGCGCGTTCCCGATCCCCCTCCGGCCCGCCGGAGCCCGCCCCGTTCCCGGCGTTCTCCGCGGCGAGGCGGGCGGCTGCTTCGCGCAGGCCCTGCCGGGCGCCCTGCTGAAACCCGTCGAGCCTGCGCCGGAGCTGCTCGGGGTCGGCACCGCCCGAACGCTGGCGCGGCGCCGCCGCCTCCTCAGCCGTCGCTCCCCTGACCCGCTTGGGCAGCCCGGTGTGCGTGACGGACCCGTCCGGTGCCGCCGCGCCCGCGCTCACGCCCGCGCCCGCGCCCGTCGGCCGGCCCGGCTCCGGCTCCGGCTCCGGCTCCGGAGCATGCGCGGGCGTCCCCTGGGGAGAAGCCACAGCGGGAACCTCGGGAACCTCGGGAAACCCGGCGCTCCCGCTCTCGTCCTCGCCTGCACCCTCGCCCTGCGTCCCGCCCTGCGCTTCTTGGGCGGCTCGGGCGCCTTGGTCGTCCTGAGCGGACGGGCCCGTTTCCACGGCTCGGGTCGGCGCCTGGTCGGCAGCCCTGGCGTGCTGCCCCTCGCCGGCGTCTTCCTCCGCGGCCGACCCGGTGGCCGCGCCGTCGTCCGCGCTCGCGCCGCCGTCGCTCAGACCGTGCCCGTCGCGCACGCCGTCGCCGCCACTCGCACCGTGGCTGCCACTCGCACCGTGGTTGTCACCCGTGCCGTGGTTGTCACCCGTGCCGTGGTTGTCACTCACGCCGCCGTCGGCGTCACTGGCGGGGGGGTCGCCCGCGGCTTCGCCGGTCGCCCCGCTGCGGCCGGTCGCACAGCCGTCGTCGGGCGCCCCGCCGAGCAGGAGCCTGCTCGCCACCGTCACCTGCGCGGCTGTACCGCCCTCTTCGAGAGCGTTCAGGCGCACACGTACCCCGTGCCTGGCTGCGAGCTTGGCGACGACGTGCAGCCCCAGGCCCCAGGGGGCGGAGGAAGCCCACGCGTCCACCGACCGCGGCGCCGGCGCCGTCTCCGGCTCGGCCAATCGCGCGTTCACCTGCGCGAGTACGGACTCGTCCATCCCGGCGCCCTCGTCCTCCACGGACACCAGTGCGTCGCCGCCCTCGGAGGTCAGCGCGGTGAGCCGCACCCCGGACCCGGCAGGGGAGAAGGCCGCGGCGTTGTCGAGGAGCTCGGCGATCAGGTGACTCAGGTCGTCCGCCACGAAACCCACCACGTGCACGTCCTGCGGCACGTCACCCAGCGCCACGCGCTCGTATTGCGCTATCTCGCTGACGGCGGCGCGCAGCACGTCGAGCAGCGGTGCGGGCACCTGCTCCGCTGGGTCCTCCCGCTCGGTGCGCCGGGAGCCCGCCAGAAGCAGCTGGTTCTCGCTGTGCCGCCGCATTCGGGTGGCCAGGTGATCGAGCTTGAAGAGCGTGTCGAGCCGGTCCGGATCGGCCTCCTTCTCCTCCAGCCCCTCGATGATGCCCAGCTGCCGCTCGACCAGGGTGAGACTGCGCGTGGCCAGGTCCGCGAACGCCTCCTGCTCCGCGCCCGACACGGCCGTCTCCGAAAAGGCCGTGCCCGAAAAGGCGGTGTCCGGCACGGCCGTGTCCGACGCGACCGTGCCCGGCCGGACGGTGCCCGACTGGGCCGCGGCGGCCCTCGACCGTTCCCTGACCTCCTCCAGCTCGGCACGGAGAGTGGCGAAGTCCTCGGCCAGCAACTGGTGTTTCTCGGTCAGCTCGGCCTTTTCCACGGCCAGTTGGTCCTGCTCGCGTTCGGCGCACGAGGAGCGGCGCCGCAGCTCCGCCGTCGTGGCCCGCAGCGCGTTGAGTGCGCCGACGACGTCGGCGAACTCGTCGTTACGGCCGCGGAAGGTGATCGGCTCCTCGCCGACCGGGTCCTTCGCCAGCCGCTTGGAGCCGCGCCTGAGTACGGAGAGCGGTCGCGTGAGCGAGCGGGCGGTCGCCACGCTGAGGGCGACGGCGAGCAGCAGGCAGAAGCCCACGAGTCCGGCGCGCAGCTGAAGCGCCGTCACGTCGTCGTCGCGAAGGACCTCCAGCCGCTTGACCTCGGCGGCGGCGAACGCGGACTGCACACCGCGCATGTGCGCGAGGCGCGCCGAGACGGAGGTGTCGAACCGTTCCGCGTTCACGGAGCGTGCGCCGGGGGTGAGGTACGGGCGCGCCGTGAGGGTGTTCAGGTAGCGCTCCGCTGTGGAGACGTCGGGGCCGTTGACGGTCGTGCTGTACCTGTCCCAGGCCTTCGTGCCGGCCGTTTCCTGGAAGTCCGCGAGCGCCGCCTTCTCCCGCAGGTGCGCCTGCCCTGCCTCGGCCATCACCCGGCGCTGCGTGCCCTCGCCCGCCAGAGCGGCCTCCAGCAGCCCTCGGGTGGCCGAGGCCTGGTCGACGGCGCGCGCGAGGTCGGGCAGCGCGGCGGCCGTGCGGTCCTGCGCTCGTGCCGGCAGTCCGCCGGCCACGTCGCGGGCGAGGTGACGCAGCGTCTGGATGACGCGCGAGTAGTCCTCGTACGCCTCCAGCGCCCCGCCCTTGCCGGCCATGGCCTGCTTCCGGACGGTCGGCAGCTTCTTGAGGGCCTGGGCGACCGCGGCCGGGGAGCCGGACGGCACCGCACTCCCGGTGGGCGCCGAGGACGCGGCTGAGCGGACCTCTCGTGCCTGCCGGTCGACCCGGGCGCGCTGGGCGTCGCTAACCCCTGTGCCCTTCTGTCCGCCACCGCCCCCGGCGACGTGTTCGATCATGCCGTCCCGCTCGTCTTCGAGGGAGTGGGAGAGGGCGATGGCCTGCTGGTTGAGCCGGGCGAGGTCCACGAGTTCCTGTGCGGCCGCGGTGTCTTGGGAGCCGGCGACCAGGGTCGGTGCGCCGGCCGCGACGACAGCGACGGCACACACGGCGACCGACACCAGCAGCCGGTTGCGCACACGAGCCCTGCGGCGGGGGGCTGCCGCCGCGTTCTGGGCTTCCGCGGGCGGAGCGGAAGGCGCGTCACCGCTGCCGGTCGCTGTGGCCTGGGGAACGTCCGCTGTCCGACGCTGCTTCTTCCGCACCCGCACTCGCAATCTCGTCCCGCCTCTCCCGGAGGGCCCGGGATGCCCCGACTCGACGACCGACCATTGCAGTGCGCTCTTGAGGCGGGTGAGAATCCCCTGCTGGGCCACCCGAAGGAGTGAACAACACTCCTCGGTGACGGAACAACTCGGCCCGAGCCGGGCGCGGTCGGCGATTCGGGCCCTGGTTGGAAATCCTTCCTGCCTCCTGGCAGGATGCCGGACCCAGTTTTTCGGAAGGTCTCATTCCGGTCATTTCCACGGGGAAATCCGCCGTGGACGCCGACTGTGGGTCGGTGCTCCCACGGGTCTTTACGGCCGTCGTTGCTCCTCCCCGTGCCCTGCGGGGAGACGTGGTGCCGCCGCGACCGTCGTCCGCCTCTCCAAGATCCCCGGTCCTGCACACTGCTGCCATGCGTATCGACATGGTCACCGAGCCAGGAGACCCCCAACGCCCCAACGAGGACTACGCGTCGGCCGCGCTGCCGGCGGCCGGCGTGGGGGGTGTGCTCGTGATCCTGGACGGGGTCACCCCGCCCGAGGAGGATGACGGCTGCCGCCACGGTGTTCCCTGGTTCGTGGCCCGACTGGGCGGCGCTCTCGTCGAACTGGCGGGCGCCCGTCGGGACATGCCACTGTCCGGATGCCTTGCTGCCGCGCTGGTCCGAACAGCGGACACACACCGCGAAACGTGTGATCTTTCTCACGCCCGTACACCTCAGGCAACCGTGGTCGCGGCCCGGTGGGACCAGGAGCAGGTCGAACACCTGGTGCTCTCCGACTCCGCACTGCTCGTGGAGGCCGCCGACGGCACGGTCCAGCCGCTGCTGGACCGCCGTCTGGCCGAACTCCCCGAGGCCGTGCGGGCGCTGCGCGACCAGGCCCGCCACACCGGCGCGGAAACGGACCGCGCGGCCTACGTGCGCGCTGTCGAAGGCTTGCGCAACGCGCCCGACGGCAGCGGGTTCTACACGGCCGCCGCGGATCCCCAGGTCGCTGCCCGGGCGGTGACCGGAACCCGGCCCCGCGCTGACGTCCGCGCACTGCTGGCCCTCACGGACGGCGCCACACGCTGGACCGAGACCTTCCACCTCGGCGACTGGGCGGGACTCTTCGCCCTCGTGCGTAAGGAAGGTTCCCGCGCTCTGGTCAGCCGGGTCCGCACGGCGGAGGCGGAGTCGGTTCCGGCGCGTGGCAAGCAGCACGACGACGCGACGGTGCTGCTGGCGGAACTGGACTGACGCCTCCGGCCTGGACGACGCGCCCGTTGCCTGGGCCGGCAGCCGACTCATGTCCGGCGCTTGTCCGGTCGAACGGCACCCAGCGGTGGATCCGTGGCCAGGGGGGTCACCTGCACGTCCGCGCCTGGCCGAGGCGCCTGCACCACCCGTCCGGCACCCGCGTACATGCCCACGTGAGTCGCCCCGCGGTGGTAGATGACCAGATCGCCCGGGCGCAGCTCGTCCAGGGGCACCCGGGGCAGCCGCCGCCACTGTTCCTGACTGGTGCGGGGGATCGTCCGGCCGGCGTGCCGCCACGCCTGTGAGGTGAGCCCCGAACAGTCGAAGGACCTCGGGCCCTCGGCGCCCCACACGTACGGCTTGCCGACCTGGTCCATCGCCCAGTCGAGCGCCTTGCGCCCCTGTTCCGAGGAGCGCCGTACCGCGCCGCTCGGATCGAGCGCACCGGACGACACCAGCTTCTGCTGTGCCGCGTCCGTACGGTCACGCTCCAGCGCGTGGAGCCGGGCGAGCTGATCCCCGGTCAGCGAGGAGAGCAGCTTCTCGACGTTGCGCAGCCGCTTGCGCACCTTGTCGCGCTGCTTCTTCTTGCGTTCCGTCAGCCCCTCCTGCCGCTTCACGGCGGCGCGAGCACGCTTCGCCGCGGTGGCGTGCCGTTGTCGGCCGTCGGTCACCCTGCGTACCGTCGCCGCCTGTGTTCCGGCTGCCCGCCGCAGGAAGTGGCCGTGCTCCAGCACTCGCTCGGGATCGGAGCTCAACAGCATCTGGACGGCGGGTGGCAGCCCGACACTCGCCCCCCGGTACTGCTGACGGGCGAGCTCGCCCGCGCGGGCCCTCTCCCGCTCCAGCGCCGTCCGGGCCCGGGCCAGCCGTGACTGGGCCTTCCGGGAGGACGCGCGCTGCTTCTTGAGCTTCTCCGCCGTTTTGTTGAACGCCTCCGAGGCCTCCTCCGTGCGCTGGTACAGCACGCTCAGCTCGCCCAGCAGCTCGCCCACCGATTTCCGCCCCGCCCCCACAGGGCCCGGTTCAGGGCCGGGCGCGGGCGTGCCGGGCACCCGCACGACCGCTTCGGGCACCGCCGCGAAGACCGGAGGGGCCACCAGCCCCAGGGCAACCAACACCGGCATCACCACCGCGAGCGTCGTTCCACCGCCACGCGCCGCACCCCCACGCGCCGCACCCCCACGTGCCGTACCTCCACGCGCCGTACTTCCGCGCGCCCTGACGCGGCGGCGTGCCGTACCGCCGCGCCCTGCGGTTCGGCTCCGCTCGTGGTCGCCGACCGCTTGGGTCCTCCGTGCCCTCACCAACACCGCGCACCTCGCTTCCGAGCGGCGTTTCCCCGTTTCAGGCCGCTCCGCCGCGATCGTGGCACGGGTTGGGCTGTCGGCTCAGGGCGAGCTGAGCGGGAGGGCGCACGTCTCTCACCCGATCGAGATGACACCGGAGTCCGGCGACGGTCTCGGCAGCTCGCGCCGAGGTCCCACGAGGGGCGGCGTCAGGTGACGGCGGTCGGGGTCGGCCGCCGGCCCTCGGGACGACTCCGCGCTGGTCCGGCTCGCGAGAGGTGGTCAGCCGGCACAGGGCGGGGTGCCATCCCCCGGCCCCGGGCTGACGAAAAAGCGCTTCCCTACCTCTGGTGCCGCGCTCCGTCCAGTACTCGGCACCCGACCGTCTTCACTCGCACGGGTGACAGTAGGGAGCTGAGCCGAAGCCCGGCCCTGCGACCCGCCTCAGTAGTGTCCCCGCCCCCATCGCGCCCGCTTCAGCGGCGTCCCCCGCTCAACGGCGCCACGGCCCCCTGCCCACCAGCTTCCGGGCCTCCTCGGCGCGGCCGTGAATCTCGTGGAGGTAGGCGTCCGGAAGCCATTCCCGCGCCGGGCGGCCCGCCGCACCGGACAGGTCCAGGGCGCGGGCCAGGGCCTCGGGGTGGGGGCGGGTCTCGGGCGTCTTGTGCAGGCAGGCGAGCAGTGGGGCACGGAGAGCGTCGGGAACGCCCGTCAGATCCGGGCTCTCGCGATCGGTGGGCAGGGCGCTCCCGGCGAACGGGTGCCGTGCGCTCGCCGCCAGAACCAGCACGGTGGCCAAGGAGAAGACGTCCTCGGCCCGTCGTGTCAGCGGACCCGGAACCGTCGCAGCGCTCTGGCCGGTGCCGTCAGGGGACGCGGCCTGCCGTCCGAGGGCCGCGCCGTGGTCCACCACGCGGGGCCCGCCGAGGGTCAGCACCACGTTGCCGGCGTGCAGGTCCCCATGGACGGTGCCCGCCGCGTGCAACGCCGCCAGGGCGCGGGCGAGGCCACCGCCGAGGGCGCGGACGGACATCTCGGGAAGCGGCCCGTACGACGCCACCAGCGCTGACAGCGGCAGGCCGGGAACGAACGCGCCGGCGAGCCACGGCTGCTCACTGTCCAGTTCGCAGCCGAGCGCCTCGGCGATGAACGGGCTGTCGACCGCGTCGGCCACCCGGGCCGTCTCCTGCCGTAGCAGGGCCCGTAGCTGCCGGTCACGCAGGAGCTCGGGCCGGATCGCGCGCACCGCCGCGATCCGCTTGCGGGTACCGCGCCGTGCGGCGCCTCTGCCGAGGTACACGGTGCCCGTCCGGCCGCTGCCCAGGACGCCGAACAGGCGGAAGGGGCCGAGCCGCTGCGGGCCGGCTTCGGGCAGCCGTGCGATTCCGTCGATCACGTCCAGCAGAAAACCCCGCCGTTGCCCGTCTGTCCAGGTCCGGCGGTGACAAGCGGGTGGCGGAAAGAGGACGCCCTGTCGGCATTCCACGTGCCGGAGCGGCGTGCCTCCTTCAGCCGGCGCGCCCTCGTCGCCACGGCAGCCGCGCCCATGGCGCCTTCTCGGGCGTCCCGTCCGGTTCGTAGACGTACGCCCAGCCGCGTGGCAGTCCGAGCCGGTTCACGGCGGCGGGTTCCAGCCGGTAGACGTGGACCGTCGTGGGGCCGCCGTCGGCAGCGGGAACCGGTACCTCGTAGGTGCGCGGCGGCCTGCCGGTGGGACCGAGAGGGACGGCGAGTGTGCGGCCGTCCAGCGGACCGCCACGGAAGGCGGTCTGTTCGCTGCGCACGGGTTCAGACCGCCTCCTCGGCGGCGACGCGGGCCCGGCGTCCGGATCCGCCTCCGCACGCGGAATCGTCCGCCCCGCACGCGGAATCGTCCGCTCCGCACACGGAATCGTCCACCCCGCGCGCGGAGCCATCCGCTCCGTACGCGGAAGCCCCCGCACCCCCTGTCCCACACGCGGAAACGTCCGCCCGGCTGGGGTCGGGGCCGCACGGCTGGGCGAGTTGGCGGGCACCTGGCCCCTCGTCCCCGAGCCGGTCGCGTGGGTTGACCAACGCGCAGGTGGTCATGGACAGGCAGCCGCAGCCGATGCAGTCGGTGAGGTGGTCGCGGAGTTGTTCCATGAGCGCGATGCGCTGGTTGAGGTCCTCGCGCCAGCACTCGGAGACGGCTGCCCAGTCGTCGCGGTTCGGTGTGCGCCCTTCGGGAAGCAGCGCGAGGGCGTCGCGGATGGCGGCGAGGGGGATGCCGAGGCGCTGGGAGGCCCGGATGAACGCGACTCGGCGCAGCGTGTCGCGGCTGTAGCGCCGTTGGTTACCGGTGGTGCGGCGGCTGCGGATGAGCCCTTCGCGCTCATAGAAGCGCAGTGCGGAGGTGGCCACGCCGGCTCGCTCCGCCAGCTCTCCGACGGTGGCCTCCTTGGCCTTCCATGACAGGTGAGTCGCCATGGGGCCAGCCTAGCCCGACGTTCAAGCGTTCTTTAAGTCTGTATGTGTACGAGCTCACGTGCCTGCCACCCCATGCGACCGCACGGTCGCATGGCCACACAGTCGTGTGGCCACACAGCCGTGTGACCGCACAGTCGTGCGCTCACGAGCCGAGCAGATGCCCCGCGTCGGCGACCACGGGAAGCGCTCTGGTCACCAGTTGGGCGACCGGCCCGTCGCTCTCCTCCAGGGCGAGCGCCCTCCGGGCCACGGCGGCGGTCACCTGGTCGGATGCGGCGGTGGCGGTCAGTACGGCGACGAAGTGGTCGACCAGCCAGTCGCGCAGCGCGGACAGTGGCGGCTGTTTGCCTTCGTCCAGCCAGATCAGGGAGGCGGCCTCGACGGCGGCGATCCAGGTGCGGACGGCCATCCGCAAGCGCGCCGAACCGGGGCCCGCCTCCGCTTCGAGGTGCGTGAGGATCTGCTCGGCCGCGTCCCTGCGCACCTCGTCGACGATCGCGGTGGTGCGCGAGGTCTCCACCACGCTGCCGCCTTGCAGCAAGGCCATGAAACCCGCGTCGTGCTCGTCGACGAACGCCAGGTACCGGTCGAGCGCCCGGGCGAGCCGGGTGGTGAGCGGTCCGGCGGGCGGTTCGGCGAAGCACTGTTCCAGCCGGTTGGCCGCGCTGCGCAACGCGGCCTCGTAGAGCTGCTGTTTACCGCCGGGGAAGTAGCGGTAGACGAGTGGCCGCGAGACGCCTGCGGAGACCGCGACGTCGTCCAGTGAGACGTCCTCCGGCGACTTGTGCGCGAACAGGTCGAGGGCGTGACGGAGCAGTTGGCTGCGCCGCTCGTCCACACTGAGCCTGCGATACGCCGGGGCGGTGCCACTGCTGCTCATGCAGTGCAGCGTAACCGTCCCGGCACGCTCGGATGTTCCCCGGGCTCCGCAGATCTTTTCCCCGCTCTTCCACGAGGGCTTCACGTGGCCCTCGCGCGACGCTTACGCGGCCCTCACGCGGAGCGGAGGGATGTCGGGGTGTGTCACTTGGCCAGCAGTCCCGAGCTCACCCACAGCTTGCGTCCCGCGCCGCGCAGGACACCGATCTCGTCCAGGAAGTCGGTCAGCCGCTTGGCGCCGGTCTGCATGATCTCCCTGCGGTGGCCGCTGGCCTTCACCTGGGCGACCGCCTCCCGCTTGTCGAGCCCGACGTTCTCGTAGACCTGCGGGTTGACGAACGAGATGGAGAAGACGCGCGCGGCCTCCCCGGAGCTGATCCGCGTCAGTTCGGCCTCCCAGCGGGGGCAGGTGACCATCTGGCGGCGCAGTTCCTCGCGCGCGTAACGCACGTGGCGGGCCTCCTCGATGACGTGGATACGGGTCACGCCGCGTACGAGCTGCTGCACCCGTTCGTCCGGGAACGTCAGCCGCTGCATCCAGTCGAGGATCTCCTCTCCCAGCAGCGTCGCGGTGAAAGAACCCGGCGTGGTGGAGATCGTCTTGAGGACGCGTGCCAGGTTGTGGTGCAGCCGGGAGACGGGGTAGGCGGGTGCGCCGCCCCGCTTGATCATGCGCGCGAACATCATGGAGTGCCGGCACTCGTCCGCGATCTCCGTCAGGGCATAGCGCACGTGGTTGCTGGTGAGCGGCTTGTCGTAGATGTGCCGCACCAGCAGCTGCATCAGGATGACCTCGAACCAGATGCCCAGTGAGGCGAGCGAGGCGGCCTCGTGCCGGGCCAGGTCCTTGCGCTGCTCCTGTGACATGCGCCGCCACAGGGGCGTGTCGTAGAGGGAGACGAGCTCCGGCGGCCAGAACCACTTGTCGTCCTCGAACGGCGCGTCCCAGTCCAGTTCGGTGTCCGGGTCGAAGGAGTGCTTCCTGGAGGACTCGAGGAGGCGCTCGGCGACCTGCTCGCGGTCTTTGAGCAGTCCGAGGGCGTCCCTGAGCGCCTCGCGTTCCGTCGCGGCGATGTCAGGCGCTGTCGTCATGCTGGGGCACCTCTTCGTCGGGGTGTCACCGGCTCGCGAGGGGCTACCGACTCGCGAGGGTTACCGGTGGTCACGTCTGCTGTCGCCTCTTATGAGACTGCTTGTCAGCAGGGGCGTCAATCCCCCGCGCACCACTTGTTGACCGCGCGGTAACACGCGTGTGACTCTGCCAACAACCCATGCACACCGGGCAGTCCGTGACCGAAGGAGATGTCCGTGTCCACACACGATCTCTATGTGCACGCAACCGACGCCCCCCTCTGGCAGGTCCCCGCCTCCGGCAGTGCCCGCTTCTCCTGGGAGTACGACGACGGCCGGGACCGCCTCCTCGCCCTCTACCAGAAGGGCAAGGACAAGCAGTGGGACGGACAGCGCCGCATCGACTGGGAGCTGGAGGTCGACCCGTACGACCCGCTGGGCACCCCCGACGAGGCGATGACCCTCCACGGCACCCCCTACTGGGACAAGATGAACGAGGCGGAGCGCGGCGAGCTGCGCCGGCACTACGCTTCCTGGCAGTTCAGCCAGTTCCTCCACGGGGAGCAGGGCGCCATGGTGTGCGCGGCGCGGATCGTGGAGTCGGTGCCCGACATGGACGCGAAGTTCTACTCCGCGACCCAGACGATGGACGAGGCCCGGCACGCCGAGATCTACGGCCGGTTCCTCCACGAGAAGGTCGGGATGCTCTACCCGATCAACGACAACCTCCAGTCCCTCCTCGGCGACACCCTGCGCGACTCCCGCTGGGACATGCCGTACCTGGGCATGCAGGTGCTGATCGAGGGACTGGCGCTGGCCGCCTTCGGCATGATCCGCGACACCACCGACAAGCCGCTGCCCAAACAGATCCTCGCCTACGTCATGCAGGACGAGGCCCGGCACGTCGCCTTCGGCAGAATGGCGCTGCGCGACTACTACAAGCAGCTCACCGACGCCGAGCTGCGCGAGCGCGAGGAGTTCGTCATCGAGGGCTGCTACCTCATGCGCGACCGCCTCAAGGGCGCGGAGGTGCTGGAGAACTTCGGCATACCGCGCGCCGAGGCGGACGTCTTCAGTGAGCAGTCCGAGTACCTCCAGCTCTTCCGCAAGCTCCTCTTCAGCCGCATCGTGCCCTGTGTGCGCGACATCGGACTGTGGGGCGAGCGCCTGCAGCGTGCCTACCTCGACATGGGCGTCTTCGAGATGGGCGACCAGAACCTCGACCTGCTCATGGCACAGGACGAGGAGATCGCCGAGAAGCTGGACGCCGAGCGTTTCGCCGCCGAGGAGGCCGAACGGACCGCAGAAGTGGCCGAAGCCATCGAGGAGGGCAAGACTCTTTCCTAGCCGGCCGGCGCCCCGCGAGTGCGGGCCGACGGGGCCCACACGGCAGCCGGCGAAGGAGGACGGCGATGGCACGCGCTGTCGGGATCGATCTCGGTACGACGAACTCCGTCGTCAGCGTCCTGGAGGGCGGCGAGCCCACCGTTGTCGCCAACGCCGAAGGGGCCAGGACGACGCCCTCGGTGGTGGCGTTCGGCAAGGGCGGCGAGGTGCTGACGGGCGAGGTCGCCAAACGGCAGGCCGTCACCAACGTCGAGCGCACCGTGCGCTCGGTCAAGCGCCACATGGGCCAGGCCGACTGGCGCTTCCCGCCCTCCGGCACGCTCGACGGCAAGTCCTTCACCGCGCAGGAGATCTCCGCCCGCGTCCTGCAGAAGCTCAAGAGAGACGCGGAGAACTACCTGGGCCAAGAGGTGACCGACGCCGTCATCACCGTTCCGGCGTACTTCAACGACGCGGAGCGCCAGGCCACCAAGGAGGCCGGCGAGATCGCGGGCCTGGGCGTGCTGCGGATCGTCAACGAGCCGACCGCCGCCGCCCTCGCCTACGGGCTCGACAAGGAGGACGAGCACACGGTCCTCGTCTTCGACCTCGGCGGCGGCACGTTCGACGTCTCCCTGCTGGAGATCGGCGAGGGCGTCCTGGAGGTCAAGGCCACCGCGGGCGACACCTCTCTGGGCGGTGACGACTGGGACCAGCGCCTCGTCGACCACTTGGTCGCGAGGTTCCGGGACGGGCACGGGATCGACCTGTCCAAGGACAAGATGGCCGTGCAGCGCCTGCGGGAGGCGGCGGAGCGGGCGAAGATCGAGCTGTCCTCGTCCACCGAGACGACGATCAACCTGCCGTACGTCACGGCGTCCGCCGAGGGTCCGCTGCACCTGGAGGAGAAGCTGACGCGTACGCGGTTCCAGCAGCTGACCGAGGATCTGCTGGAACGCTGCAAGGGCCCCTTCCGCCAGGCGGTGGAGGACGCGGGCATCCAGCTGTCCGACATCGAGCACGTCATCCTGGTGGGCGGTTCGACGCGGATGCCGGCTGTCGCGGAGCTGGTCAAGGATCTGACCGGTGGCAAGGACGCCAACAAGAGCGTGAACCCGGACGAGGTCGTGGCGATCGGTGCCAGCCTGCAGGCGGGTGTGCTCAAGGGTGAGGTCAAGGACGTCCTGCTGCTGGACGTGACGCCGCTGTCGCTCGGTATCGAGACCAAGGGCGGCATCATGACCAAGCTGATCGAGCGGAACACCACGATTCCGACGAAGCGCTCGGAGACCTTCACGACGGCGGAGGACAACCAGCCGTCGGTGCAGATCCAGGTCTTCCAGGGTGAGCGGGAGATCGCGGCGTACAACAAGAAGCTGGGCATGTTCGAGCTGACGGGGCTGCCGCCGGCGCCGCGCAACGTGCCGCAGATCGAGGTCACCTTCGACATCGACGCGAACGGCATCATGCACGTCTTCGCGAAGGATCTGGGGACGGGCAAGGAACAGAAGATGCAGGTCACCGGCGGGTCCAGCCTGCCGAAGGACGACATCGAGCGCATGATGCGCGAGGCCGAGCAGTACGCGGAGGAGGACCACAAGCGCCGCGAGGCCGCCGAGACCCGCAACCAGGCCGAGCAACTCGTGCACCAGACCGAACGGCTTCTGGCCGACACGGACGACGGCGCGGTCCCCGCCGAGACCCGCTCCGAGACCGAGGGCGCGCTGGACGACCTGAAGGCGCGGCTGGCCGAGACTCCCGAGGACCCCGCGCAGGCCGCGGAACACACCGCGGTGCTGCGTCAGGCGGTCGAGCGCGCCTCCACTGCGGCGCAGAAGATCGGCACGGCGATGTACGCCCGCGCCAGGGAGCGCCAGGAGGGCGCCGAGGGCTCCCGGACGGCGGAGGAGGGGCCCGGACAGACCGGCGGCACGGGCCAGGACGACGTGGTGGACGCGGACATCGTGGACGAGGAGCCCGGCGAGGGCGGCCGGCCGGACGGCGGCGAGGGGAGGGTCGGCGGCGAGGGGAGGGAC
>NZ_JASKYT010000149.1:0-14466 GCF_041028275.1 Streptomyces sp. PU-14G | reverse complement strand
GAATGTGGGGGCCGGCGGAGCTTGTTCCCCGCCAGACCAGGGCGCGGCCCGTCCTGATGCCCCCATCGCAGGAGACAGCATGAGCACCATCGAGCTGACCAAGGACAACTTCGACGAGATCGTCGCAGGGAACGACTTCATCCTGATCGATTTCTGGGCGTCCTGGTGCGGCCCCTGCCGCAGTTTCGCCCCGGTGTACGAGGCCGCCGCCGAGCGCCACTCCGACCTGGCGTTCACCAAGGTGGACACGGAGGCCCAGCAGGAGCTGGCGGCGGCTTTCGAGGTGCAGTCGATCCCGACCCTGGCGATCATCCGCGAGCGCACCCTGATCTTCTCCCAGCCGGGCGCGCTGCCCGAGGCCGCTCTGGAGGACGTGATCGGCCAGGCCCGCGCCCTGGACATGGACGAGGTCCGCAAGTCCGCCGCCGAGGCCCAGCAGGACGGCGGCCCGGAGGGCGGCAACGCCTGAGGGGCCGCCCGGCCCCCCAGGGGCACTCACGGCGGGGCGCCTCGCACGCACACGACGACGGCCGCCCGGGTCCACACCCGGGCGGCCGTCGTGTGCGCCGCGCTCAGCCGTGTACCGACCCCGTACCCGCCGGGACGGGGCGCCGGTCCAGGCGGAAGTCCTGCCGGACGGGGTGGCCGTCGCGGGCCCGTACGCGGGCGACGGCGGCGAGCCGGTCGGGGCTGCTGGCGATGACGTTGACGAACGCGTCGGGCAGGCCGGCCGCGGCGTACTCGCCGTTCTCGTCGGTGATCGCGCGGACCAGCTCCCTGCCGTGGGTGCCGGTGACCGTGATGGCGACGCCCTGCACCACCCGGCCGCCCTCGTCGGTGACCCGCCCGGTCAGGGTGGGCTGCTGCTGGCCCATGCGGTGCATGTGCGGCGGCACGGCGCTGGGCCGGGGCAGCTCGAAGGAAGGGTCCTCGACCGGGGGCTCGGGGGGCGCGACGGCCGCCTGCGGCTCCTCGCCCGCCACCTCGGTCCCGGCGCCGTCGCCGGCCTCCTTGCGGGCCGCGCGCCGCTCCTTCCAGACGCCGAGCGCGAGCAGCGCCGCACCCGCGACGATCCACGCGCACAGCACCAGCACGTGCCGCCACACGTCCTTGCCGTCGAAGTAGAACAGCCCGCGCAGCGCCTCGATGAGGTTGCCCATCGGCATGATCGGGTGGAGCGCCCGGAAGAAGCCCGGCACCATCTGGACGGGTATCGCACCGCCGCTGGAAGGCATGCTCAGCAGGACGAACAGGCCCATGGCCACGCCGGGGAAGAACTGCTTGAAGAACGGCACCAGACCGTAGGAGGTCTGCGCGACCGCCTGGGTCATCAGGAAGATCAGCGGGATGGCCAGCGGCTCGTTCGGGATGACGTCCATACCGCGGGCCACGAAGAAGGCCACGACGCTCTCGACGGCTCCGACGGCCGCGAGCGTGGCCACCTTCTTGCGCCGCCCGAAGGTGGTGGCCCTCAGCAGCATCATCACGCTGATGTACGAGGGGATGGTGCAGGCGAGAACGACGTAGAACAGTCCGGTTCCCATGCCGTCGCCTGGCGCGGTGGGTGCGGCCTCGTGGACCTTGAGCTGGCCGCCGCTCTGCTGGGCGACGGAGGTGAAGGTCTTCTGGAGGACCGACTCCAGCGAGTAGCCGTCGGCCTTGGCTACGTAGAGCTGGGGCTGCTTGGCGTCGGGCACGTATCCGGCGGTCGCCTCGCGGCCTGTGACGGCGTCGTGCGCCGCGTCGGCGTCGGCGACCTGGTGGATGTCGAAGGCACCGGGGCTCTTGTGTTCGAGCGCCTGTTCCAGCTGCGGCGCCGTGGGCCCCGCGACGGCCACGTCCACGTGGTGGGGGACGGGGTTGTGGAAGGGCAGCAGGTAGCAGACGAGGAAGCCGGTGAAGAAGAACGCCGGGAACCAGAGCGTCTCCGCCAGGGTGCGCACGGTCGTGCGAAGCGCCGAGGCGCCGCCTCCGCTCTCCGGTTCCGCCTTGTGTTCCGCCATGGACTGGGGTCCGCCTCCTCGCACGAAAAATATGTGGCATAGCCAACGATTAGCTACGCTAACAGAAAGATGCAGCGCTGCAAAAATGCACTACTGTAGGAAGCGCCACAGGTGAGACCACGGGTGAGAACCGCAACCGGGAGAGCACGGGAGCACAGATGGCCACCGAGACCGCAGAGGCCGCCGAGACTGCGGAGGCCGTAGAGGCCGTAGAGGCCGTAGAGGCCGTAGAGGCCGTAGAGGCCGTAGAGACCGCCGAGACCGCGGAGGCCGTAGAGGCCGCTCACGGCCTCCGGGAGCGGAAGAAGCGGGAGACCCGCTCGGCGCTGCGCGCCGCCGCCGTGGCGATGTACCTGGAACGCGGCCCCGCCGCCGTCACCGTCCACGACATCTGCGAGGCCGCCGGGGTCTCCTCGCGGACCTTCTTCAACTACTTCGAGACCAAGGACGACGCGGTCTTCGACTGGGACAACCGGCTCACCGGCCACCTCGTCGATCTGCTGACCGCACGGCCCGCCGACGAACCGCCCCTGGAAGCGCTGCGCCAGACGCTGCGCACGGCCATCCCCGCGCTGGTCGCCGACTCGGGCTGGCGGGAGCGCCGCAAACTGCTGGGCGCCTACCCCGAACTGGTCCCCAAGCTGGTGCACAGCAACAGCCACATGGCCGAGGCGCTCTCCGACGCCGTCGCCGCCCGTACCGGGCTGCCCTCCGATGCCCTGTATCCGCGCCTCCTGGCGGGCGCGGGAATGACGGTGCTGCGCTCGGCCATCCGCGCCTGGGACCCCGAGTCCAGCGCCGAGGATCTGCTGGCCATGCTCGACTCCTGCTTCGACTCACTCGCGGCCGGGCTGCCCGAGCCCACCGAGGGCGCCCCGGCCCGGTCGGCGCGCTGACCGCGCACCGCCCGCCGCACCCCCGCGCACCCGCGCACCCGCGCACCCGCGGGCCCTCACCGCCCGCCGAGCGCCTGCTCCAGGTCGTAGCGCACGGGCTGCTCCAGCTGCTCGTACGTGCACGAGCCCGGCTCGCGGTCGGGGCGCCAGCGCCGGAAGAGGACCGTGTGGCGGAAGCGCTCGCCCTCCATGTGGTCGTAGGCGACCTCGCACACCCGCTCGGGCCGCAGCGGCACCCAGGACAGATCCTTGGTGCCGCTCCACCGGCTGGGCGCACCCGGCATCCGGCCCTCCGCGTGCGCCGACTCGTCCTCCCACCTGGCCCACGGGTGCGCACCCGGCCGGTCCATCCGCAGCGGCTCCAGCTCCCGCATCAGCTCACGCCTGCGCGCCGCGGGGAACGACGAGGAGGCACCCACGTACTGGAGCGTTCCGGAGGCGTCGTAGAGGCCCAGCAGCAGCGAGCCCAGCGCGTCGGGGCCGCTCTTGTGGGGGCGCAGCCCGGCCGGCACGCAGTCCGCGGTGCGCTCGTGCTTGACCTTGAGCATCACCCGCTCCCCCGGCCTGTACGGCAGCTCGGGCCGCTTGGCCACCACCCCGTCGAGGCCCGCGCCCTCGTAGTGCGCGAACCAGTCCCTGGCCACCGCGCTGTCGTACGTCACCGGCGCCAGGTACAGGGGCGGGCGCACCCCCTTGAGCGCCTTGTGCAGCAGCGCGCGGCGTTCGCTCAGCGGCCTGGGCATCGCGTCGGTGTCGTCGAGAGCGAGCAGGTCGAAGGCGACGAAGGAGACGGGCGTCTGCTCCGCCAGCAGCCGCACCCGGGAGGCCGCCGGATGGATGCGCTGCTGGAGCGCCTCGAAGTCCAGCCGGCCGCCGAGCGGCAGCACGATCTCGCCGTCCAGCACGCAGCGGCGCGGCGCCCGCTCCCGCACCCCCTCGACCAGCTCGGGAAAGTAGCGCACCAGCGACTTGCCGGTACGGCTGATCAGCTCGACCTCGTCACCGTCCCGGAAGACCAGGCAGCGGAACCCGTCCCACTTGGCCTCGTACTGCATGCCCTCCGTCGCCTCGGGGATCGAGGCGACGGGCTTGGCGAGCATGGGCTTCACGGGAGGCAGGACAGGGAGCCGCATGGCCCCGATTGTCCATGGCAGAAGCGAACCGCGCTCGCTGGGTGCCCCCGGTGACCCCTGCCGGCGCCCACGGGGACAGACGGTGCAGCGACCGAACGCCGCGCACGTACAACGGCTTGCCCGCTTGCCCGGCACAGCCGGACGCCGGCGGCCTGCTCCGGGTCGGCCACCCGCCGGTCGCCCCTTTGCCGGTCGCCCCTTTGCCGGTTCACCCCACCTCACGGGGATACTGCAGGTGGCCGGAAACGCGCGGGTGTTCTTCCAGAGGTGGTGGTCAGTCCCGCTCAGAGGCCGTGATCCGAGCTTCTGGGAGAGGAGTGCAGCGTGAAGGCGGTATCGAGGCGTCCCAGGGCGGCCTCGGCAGCCGGTCTCGGCCATCCGGCGCGGGTCGTCGCCGGCGGGTTCGCCGCGGCGGTGCTGGTCGGCGCCGTGCTGTTGTCGCTGCCCGCGGCGACGCGGTCCGGACAGCGGGCTGGTGTGCTGGATGCCGTCTTCACTGCGACGTCGTCCGTTTGTGTGACCGGGTTGATCACCGTGGACACCGGCCAGTACTGGTCGGTCTTCGGGCAGGTCGTCATCCTTGGCCTGATTCAGGCGGGCGGTTTGGGCATCATGGTTCTGGCGACGCTGTTCGCGGTGCTGGTCGCCCGGCGGCTGGGGTTGCGGGCCCGGCTGCTGGCCCAGGCGGAGACGAAAGCGCTGAGCCTCAAGGATGTGCGGCGGGTCATCCGCAACATCGTCTTCTTCAGCTTCGTCAGCGAGGCTGCCGTGGCCGCGGTGCTCACCGGCGTCTTCTTCGTTCGATACGACCAGACGTTCGACAGTGCGGTGTTCGACGGCATCTTCCATGCCGTCTCGGCCTTCAACAACGCCGGTTTCTCGCCCCATTCCGACAGCTTGATGGGGTATGTCACCGACCCGTGGGTGTGCCTGCCGATAGCCGCCGCGGTGATCGTGGGCGGCCTTGGCTTCCCCGTGGTCTTCGAGCTGGGGCGACTGTGGCGGCGTCCACGTCAGTGGTCTGTCCTGACCCGGCTCACCGTCGTTCTGACCGCCTCCCTGCTCGCCCTGGGCACGCTCGCTCTCACTCTCGCCGAGTACGACAACCCCCGGACCCTGGGTTCACTGGATGAGGACGACAAATGGCTGGCGGGGTTCTTCGCGTCCGTCATGGCGCGCACCGCGGGCTTCAACAGCATCGACACCTCGGCCCAGCATCCGGAAGGGCTGATGGTGACGGACATCCTGATGTTCATCGGCGGCGGCAGCGCCGGCACCGCGGGCGGCATCAAGGTGACCACTTTCGGCTTGCTGGCTTTCGTCGTCTGGGCCGAGATGCGCGGTGAGCCGTCGGTCAACGTCGGCCGCCGCCAGGTACCCAGCGCCAATCAGCGGCAGGCGCTGGGCGTGGCCCTGCTGGGCGTCGGCGCGGTGATGGCGTCCACCTTCACTCTCCTGGCGCTGTCGCCCTATAGCCTTGATCGCGTGCTCTTCGAAGCAGTCTCGGCTTTCGGCACGGTCGGACTGTCGACGGGCATCACCGCTGATCTGCCCTCACCCGGGAAAGTCGTGCTCATCGTGTTGATGTTTCTGGGCCGTATCGGTCCGCTGACGCTGGCCTCGGCGCTGGCCCTGCGGCCCCGAGCCCGCCGTTTCGAGCTGCCGGAGGAGAGGACCATCGTTGGCTGACACGAGACACGACCCCGTGGTGGTCATCGGGCTGGGCCGGTTCGGCAGCGCCCTGGCTTTGGAGCTGACCGCCCGCGGCACGGAGGTCCTCGCCGTGGACTCCAGGGCGAAGACGGTGCAGGCCCTGTCCGGGCAGCTCACCCACTGCGTGACCGCCGACTGCACGGACGTGGAGGCACTGCATCAGCTCGGGGTGCCGGAGTTCTCCCGCGCGGTGGTCGGCATAGGCACGGACATCGAGTCCAGCATCCTGGTGACCTCGCTGCTCTCGGAGCTGGAGATCGAGACGATCTGGGCCAAGGCCATCACCCGCCAGCACGGCCGCATCCTGGAACGGATCGGTGCCCACCATGTGGTCTTCCCGGAACACGACATGGGAGAGCGCGTCGCCCACCTCGTCTCCAGCAGCATGCTCGACTACGTCGAACTCGACGAGGACCACGCTCTGATCAAAACCAACCCGCCCCAGCGGTACGTCGGTGTGCCACTGCGTGAGACGCGGCCACGCAGCCGCTCCGGCGTCACGATCGTGGCCGTGCAGCCCCACAACGGCGAGCTGACACACGCCAGTGCCGACACCGTCCTCAACTACGGAGACGCCGTCTTCGTCCTCGGCCGCATCCAGGACGTCGAACGCTTCGCCGAGAGCACCTGAGCCGCCCGGTACCCTCACCCGGTCGGATCTTTGCGCGAACTTGAGCGTGTGGGGGTTGCCTGTTGGTACTCGTCCTTGTCTTCGGGGTGGCGCTGCTGGTCGCCGTGCTGCTGTCGGGGCTGGCGGCGCGCTCGGTGCTGTCGACCTCGCTGTTGTTCCTGGCCGGCGGGGCGCTGGTCGGCGACGGAGTGCTCGGGCTGATCCATATCGAGCCCGAGAGCGACATTGTCCGTGTCACGGCCGACCTGGCGCTCTTCGCCGTGCTGTTCACCGACGGCATGCACGTGCGCTTCTCCGACCTGCGGGAGCGCTGGCGGAGCCCGGCCCGCGCACTCGGCCTCGGCATGCCCCTGGCCTTTTTGGGCATCGCGCTGCTCACCCACTATCTCGTCGGCTTCGACTGGATCACCTCCTTCCTCGTCGGCGCCGTGCTCTCACCGACCGACCCGGTCTTCGCCTCCGCCATCGTCGGCCGCCAGCAGGTGCCCGCCCGACTCCGGCAGCTCCTGAACGTCGAAAGCGGTGTCAACGACGGCCTGGCCCTGCCCTTCGTACTGGTCTTCCTGGCCGCCGCCGCGCCCAGTGGCCACAGCGAGGACGCCTCCATTGGCACCATCGCCGTCGAACTCGCGCTCGGCGTCGCCTTCGGTGTCGCCGCCCCGCTGATCGTCAACGGGCTGGTGCGTTTCCGGATACTCGGAGCCGAGCCCAAGCTGCAACCACTCGGGCCGCTGGCCGTCGGCGTGATCCTCTACGCCGCATGCGCGCTGACCCACGCCAACTCCTACCTCGCCGCCTTCAGCGCCGGCTCCGTCCTCGCGGCCACCTCGCCCGAAGCCAAGGAGAGCTTCGAGCCACTGGGCGACTCGCTGGCGGAACTGGCCAAATTCGCCGCCCTCCTCGTCTTCGGCGCCCTGTTGACCGGACACCTGTTCAGCGACCTGTCCCTCGGCGGCTATGCCGTCGCCGTCCTGGCGATCGTCCTGATCCGTCCGGCCTCCCTGCTCCTGTCGCTCATCGGCACGCCCTTCGACCGACGCGAGAAGCTGACGGCGGCGTGGTTCGGCCCCAAGGGCTTCGCCTCCGTCGTCTACGGACTCCTCGTCCTCCAGGCAGGCATCCCCCGAGGCGAGGAAGCCTTCACCCTCATCGCCGTCACCATCGCCTTCTCCATCGTCGCCCACAGCAGCAGCGACGTGCCCATCGCCCGCCTCTTCGACGTCGAGGAACTCGCCGGCATCCCCGACGACGAACGCGGCCCCCGCCGGCCCTTCGGCAAGGCGAGGAAGAAACCGAAAACCCGCGAGTGACCTGGCCTGGGGCCAAGCGGGCGGAACAGCCGGTCAGCCTCGGGAAGAACCTGGAAGGGTCCTACCCGGTGACCGACACCGGCGACCTGCCCTCAGACTGGCGGACGGTGGCCTCTCCGGGCGCCGTGACCGGCAAGGAAATGTGTATGCGGGGATAGTTGGCGCTGATGAACCGCATCAGTTCCGTCCAGTGCGGGGGGGAATTCCGGCGGCCTCGGAGCCCCGGCTGGGGCGGGAGCCCGTACCGGTCTTGCCACGGGTCCCCTCGGCAGTCACGAGGCCGGGGTTGAGTGCCTTTCAACCAGGTCTCTGGCGAGCTGGCTGATGCGTTCGCGGGCTGTCTTTGGGGTGAGTATCTCGATGTGGTCGCCGAACTGGAGGAGCTGCCGCACCGACTCGATGTCGGGGTAGCGGACGACGACGGTGCACCAGCCGTTTTCCGCGTCGGAGACGTCGTGGATGCGGTTGCCGAGGATGCGCCGCGCCAGGTCGAGTCCATTTTCTGGCAGGCGGACGGTCACGCTCACGCGACCTTGCCCCTCGGTGCGTTCCTTCAACGCGGCCCATCTGGTGCGGAGAGTTTCGCTTGGTCGGAGAGCAGCCGGCGCGTCGAGTTGTTCGTAGGACGAGAGTCGTTCCAGAGCGAACAGCCGACCGTTCCCCTGGTCATCGGCGATGAGATACCAGCGACCGGCTTTCGCGACGATCCCGTACGGGTCGACCACCCGCGTTGAGGCCTGATCCTCGGCGCTGCGCCGGTATTGGATTCGCAGCCGGCGGCGGTGTCGCAGTGCCGAGGCCAGATCCGATACGTCGACCCCTGCCTCTGAGTCAGCAAACCACGCGGTGCTGTCTACCAGTACCAGGTCCGCCAGTTGCAGCAGGCTCGGCGATCCAGGTGCTGCAGCCTGCCGAGCGGCGATCTTGCGCGCGGCCGACTCCCACACCGCAGACAGACCCATACGCTCAAGTTGCGCGCTGTCCAAACCGGCTACGGAGAGTGCCTCCAGCTCTGACGGTTCCAGATGCGATGCGTTGAGCCGTGCACTGGGGAGCAAGACGATCCCGCCGTTCCGCCCGCGTTCGGCATAGACAGGCACACCTGCTGCCGAGAGCGCCTCGACATCCCGCAGCACGGTCCGCCGAGACACTTCCAGACGTCCGGCGAGCTCGGTGGTGGTGATGCGCTGACGGGTCTGCAGGACCAGCAAGAGATGCAACAGCCTCGAAGCCTTCACACCGACCATCCTTTGCAGAAAAGGTGACAGGCTCTGTCGCGATCCGGCGGTCAACTGGAGCAGTACCGGGAATTCAACGATCCGAGGAGCGCACTGTGCCCGCACCCAACCTGTTCCTGATCGGCGTCCGCGACGCCGAGACCGCTACCGCCTTCTACAGCGACCTGTTCGAGATCGAACCGACCTTCACCAGTCCCCACTACGTGGCTTTCGAGGTAGCCCCCGGCGTCCTGTTCGCGCTGTGGACCGGCTACAGCGAGCACGCGGTACCGAGCACCCCTCGATCGAGCGAAGTCGGACTGATGGTCCCAGGAGGAGCGACCGCGATTGACGAGATCTTCACGAGCTGGGTCTCGAAGGGGGTCCATGTCGCGGAGGAGCCACACGACGCTGTCTTCGGTCGCACGTTCGTCATCACGGACCCCGACGGCAACCTCATCCGGGTCTCCCCGGTGGACTGATCTTCACGCCCTCTCCCCACGCTTCCAGTTGTCGAAGGGCCGCCCGCACCCGATGGTCGGCCCTTCAGGCTCTCCAGGAGCTCGAACATGTCCCATCCGAACGCCCTCCTCACCCCGCGCCACCGTCTGAAAGTCGCACGACTCGTCGTTGACGACGGCCGGCCGATCAGCGGAGTCGCGGTCCGGCACCCAGGTCTGCCCCAGGGCCTCTCGTTCGGATCTTGCTGGGCTCGCGGGCCCCGGCACAAGCAGCCCGACCGTCACCTCGCGGGCGAAGGCCGGGCCGGAGTTGCTCGTGAAGAACTGTCGCGGCGGTTCAATCGCGACCAACTGGCCACCGCGTGGCCATGAACCTTCGGAATTGGCCACGCGCGCGGGAAACCCACAGGGCCGCAAGTAGCAACCAGGTTCAGGACTTGAGCCCGGCCACGAAGGCCGTCCACGCGGCCGGCGAGAACGCGAGCGGCCTGCGGGCGGTGTCCTTGGAGTCACGGACGGGGACGGCTCCGGCGCCGGACGCGAGCCGCGGGGCCCACTCGACGCAGTTGCCGCCCTGTCCGCCGCTGTACGTGCTCTTGACCCAATCGGCGGGGCGGCTGATGGAGGTGCTGCTCATCGGGTGTGCTCTCCCATCACACTGTGAATCAAGCTGAGTGACTGTGCCGGTGATAGCGCGTCCGCGCGTAACCGGTCAAACAAGTTACGGGCGTCATCCACCCGTTCCGGAGAGTCAATCACGCGCCCGAGCCCTTGTCCCTCCGAGTACAGCACCGACGGCTGACCTATGGCCCTGGGAAACCTCAGCAGCGTGAACGGTGACTCGGCTGGGGGCGCACCGGACGCGAACGGCAACACCTGCACCGTGACAGCGGGACGCTCCGCCACGAGGGTGAGGTACCGGAGTTGAGCGCGCATCACCTCGGGCCCGCCAACTTGCCGCCGCAGGCACGCCTCGTCCAGGACCAGCCAGAGCAGCGGCGGCTGGTCCTGCTCGTGCAGCTTGACGCGTTCCATCCGCAAGTCGACCTTCGCTGCGGTCTGTTCGGGAGTGTCGAGCGGCTGCCCGGACCTGAGCAGTGCCCGCGCGTACTCCCGTGTCTGCGCTCCGCCGAAGACGAGGTTGGTGCTGTAGTCGCAGATGCCTGAGGCCTGGCGCTCCAGTTCGACGAAGGGGGCGAACCAGTCGGGGTGGTCGACGTTCATGAGCCGTCGCAGCGACTCGGCGAACAGGCCCCCGGTGCCGAACGCCCGGTCGCAGCCCTCCGCGAACTTCATCGAGGGGATGATCGTCCCCTTCTCGACTTTGCTGACGTAGCCCTCGGAGTATCCGGTGGCGGTCCCGAGGTGTTTCTGGGTGAGCCCTCTGGCGAGGCGGACGCGCTTCACGTCCTCGCCGAACGAGCGAGGCACGCCGCCGTTCAAGTCCGGCGCGGTCTTCCGCTTTCGCCCCACTTCCGACCAGCCCCTTTCATCTCCCCTGCGACGCAGGGCCGTTGACGCCCCACTTGCCGGGTGGCATTCAAGCGGCGCCATCGTAGCCCGGTCCGTGTTGGTCTGACCACACGGAGTAGCCGTCATGATCAGGTGGGATCGATGGAGCAAACAGAGGCTCGTCCCTGCGAGGACTGCCAGTGGTTTCGGACGCAGATCAACCGGGCCTACGGCGACGAGCGGGGCAAGGCGGATCTTGAGGCGTTGTACGGGGCGCACCTGCGGGCCAAGCACGGTGACGGCACACGCCGCCTGAGGGCGGTGTGACCATGTGGAGCGTGGGCCGGCGAGCTCGTGACAGGAAGTCGGGGAAGGACGGCGAGATCATCCAGGTGACCCTTCCGTCGCCCGTGATCTACCGGCTCAGGCTGGACGACCCTCCGGGGGTCGTCGTCTACAGGTACGGCGACCAGTTGCTTCCGCTGAGCCCCCGTGGGGAGCTCAGCGCGTCCCACCGGACGCAGTGGAAGTCCGCTGGTGCCGCGTCCGCGCCCGCCGAGGGGGCGGGCGCGGGGCGCATGGGCGACGATGGGGCCATGCTGCTGGCAGACATCGCACAGACGTCCGCCCGGATCACCGGGGCGTCCGGCCGCAACGAGAAGGTGGCGCTGCTCGCCGAGCTGTTCGGGCGCACCGGACCCGACGAGGTGCCCGTCGTGGTCACCTACCTCGCCGGGCGCCTCCCCCAGCGCCGCACCGGCGTGGGCTGGAGCACCCTGCGCGAGCTGCCGCCGCCCGCCGCGCGGCCCGCGCTGACCATCGCCGATACGGACGCGGCCTTCGCCGCACTGGCCCGGGTGAGCGGCAAGGGCGCACAGGCCGCGCGCAAACAGCGGCTGGACGCGCTGATGGCGCGGGCCACCGCCGACGAGCAGCACTTCCTGGTCCGGCTGATCGGCGGCGAGCTGCGGCAGGGCGCGCTGGACGCCTTCGCTGTCGAGGGGCTGGCCGCGGCCATCGGCGCGGACCCCGGCGAGGTGCGCCGCGCGGTGATGCTCGGCGGCTCGCTCGGCGCGGTCGCGCAGGCGCTGCTGGCCGAGGGGCCAGAGGCGCTGTCGCGGTTCCGTCTCGAGGTGGGCAGGCCGGTGCTGCCCATGCTGGCGCACACGGCGCGGAGCGTGGACGAGGCCCTCGACAAGCTGGGGCCCTGCGCGGTCGAGGAGAAGCTGGACGGCATCCGGGTACAGGTGCACAAGGACGGCGATCTGGTGCGCGTCTACACCCGCACCCTGGAGGAGATCACCGACCGGCTGCCGGAGGCCGCCGAGGTCGCCCGGCAGGCCGACGCCGAACAGGCGGTGCTCGACGGCGAGGTGATCGCCCTGGCGGAGGACGGCTGGCCGCGTCCCTTCCAGGAGGTCTCGGGGCGTGTCGCCTCCCGGCTCGACGTGGTGGGGGCCAGCAGCGAACTGCCGCTGCACCCGGTCTTCTTCGACGTTCTCTTCCTGGACGGCGAGGACCTGCTGGAGCGGCCGTCGGTGCAGCGGCACGCCGCGCTCGCCCGGGTACTGCCCGAGGAGCGGCGGGTGCGGCGGGTGCCGGTGCCGGACCCGCAGGACGAGCAGGCACGGGAGGCCGTGCGGGGGTTCGCCGAGCAGGTGCTGGCCCGCGGCCACGAGGGCGTGGTCGTCAAGGCGCTGGACGCCGGCTACTCCGCCGGGCGGCGCGGGGCCTCCTGGCTGAAGGTCAAGCCGGTGCACACCCTCGATCTGGTGGTGCTCGGCGCCGAATGGGGGCACGGGCGGCGTGCGGGCAAGCTGTCGAACCTGCACCTGGGGGCGCGCCGCGAGGACGGCACCTTCGCCATGCTCGGCAAGACCTTCAAGGGCCTGACCGACGCGCTGCTGGCCTGGCAGACCACGCGCTTGGGGGAGCTGGCCGTCGAGGACGCCTCCTGGGGCGTCGTGGTCAGGCCCGAGCAGGTGGTGGAGATCGCGTTCGACGGGGTGCAGCGCTCCACCCGCTACCCGGAGGGCGTCACGCTGCGGTTCGCGCGGGTGGTGCGCTACCGGGAGGACAAGCGGCCCGAGGAGGCCGACACCGTGGCGGCGGTCACGGCGATGCTCCGCTGAGACGGCGCGCGGGCGGCACCGCCGTACCGCTCACACCTCCGCCCGGACGCGGGCCGCGATCCGGCGGGCCTCCGTCTCGTCGGAGTAGTGGTGGCGCGGCCAGAAGAAGCCGCGCAGGCCGTCCTTGCGGCGGCGCGGCACCACGTGGGTGTGGAAGTGGGGCACCGACTGGCTGACCCGGTTGTTCTGCGCCACGAAGGTGCCGTCGGCCTCCATGCCCCGCTCGACGGCGCCCGCGACCCGGCGTACGGCGGTGAAGTAGGGCCCGACCGATTCCTCGGCCAGGTCGGTCAGTGTCTCCACGTGGGCACGCGGGACGACCAGGGTGTGACCGGGGAAGAGCGGTCGTTGGTCGAGGAAGGCGACGGCGGCACCGTCCTCGTGGATGCGGTGGGCGGGCAGCTCACCGGCGACGATCTGGCAGAACACGCACTCCGCTGCGGTGGCCATGGCGGTGCCGCCCGGTCAGCTCAGGGTGCGGGGGTCGGGGCCGACGCGGGTGCCGGTCTCCAGGCGCTGGATCTCCCGCAGGTCGTCGCCGTCGAGTTCGAAGTCGAAGACGTCGAGGTTCTCCCGGATGCGGGAGGGTGTCACGGACTTCGGGATGACGACGTTGCCCAACTGGATGTGCCAGCGCAGCACCACCTGGGCGGGGGTCTTGCCGTGCTTGGCGGCGGCCCTGCGTACGGCGGGGTCGTCCAGGACGCCGTTGCCGCGGCCCAGCGGCGACCACGCCTCGGTGAGCACACCGTGCTCGGCGTCGAAGGCGCGCAGCTCCGGCTGCTGGAGGCGGGGGTGCAGCTCGATCTGGTTGACGGCGGGCACCACACCGGTCTCCTCGAACAACCGTGCGAGGTGCTCCGGCTCGAAGTTGGAGACGCCGATGGCCTTGGCCCGCCCGCTCTCGTGGATCTCGGCCAGCGCCCGCCAGGTCTGCACGTACAGGTCCTGGGAGGGCACCGGCCAGTGGATCAGGTACAGGTCGACGTAGTCGAGACCGAGCCTCTCCAGGGAATCGTCGAAAGCGCGCAGCGCGACGTCGTGGCCATGGTCGGTGTTCCACAGCTTGGTCGTGACGAACAGTTCCTCGCGCGGGATACCGGACTCGCGCAGCGCCTTGCCCGTGCCGCCCTCGTTGCCGTAGAGGGCGGCGGTGTCGACACTGCGGTAACCCGCCGCCAGGGCCGCGGAGACCGTCTCCTTGGCCTCGTCGTCCGGCACCTGGTAGACGCCGAACCCCAGCTGCGGCATCTCGGTGCCGCTGTTCAGCAGGACGGTGGGGACGTGTGCGGTGTTCACGGTGCGACCTCGGCTCTCGCTCTGGGTTCCGGCGGCGTGGGCGGGCCGGGTTGCCCGGCCCGCCGCGATCCATTCACGCACACGCCACCTCCTTCCGCGCCTCATCTCTCGTCCGGACACGCCCCGGACACGCCCGGAGAACCCCCGCCCGCACCGGCCCGGGGGCGGCCGTCCCCTGCCGGCTGTCCGGAGGTCCTGGAGGTCCCCTCGGAAACGACC
>NZ_JASKYT010000148.1:0-19186 GCF_041028275.1 Streptomyces sp. PU-14G | reverse complement strand
GAGCAACCCTACCGGGGGCGTGAGGCGTCCTGGCCGGCTGCCGGGTCCTGTGACCAACGCCCCGCCAGCCACACCCCCGGCCCCTCCGCCAGGCAGCGCCTCAGGGCGGCCCCGCTGCTGGGCACCATGCGGTCGGGGAGCGCGTCGGTGGGCACCCAGCGGACCGCGGAGTGCTTGTCCGGCTCCCGGTTGCACGGTTCGCCGCGCCAGCGCTGCGCCTCGAAGACGACGACGAGGTAGCCGTTCGGGGCCTCCACGCCCCACGGCCCGTGGACGACGTGGGCGAGCGCCAGGTCCTCGGGCGCGACCGTGATCCCGGTCTCCTCGCGCAGCTCCCGCACGGCGGTGCACGTCACCGGTTCGCCCGGTTCGCTCTTTCCGGTGGGCAGGTCCCACAGGCCCTGGCCGAACTTCGCCGCGGGGCCGCGCTCCAGCAGCACGACGCGTCCGGCGGCGCGGTCGTGCACGAGGACGGCCGCCGCGAGCAACGTCATGGCCCCCGAGGCGGGTTCGGGGCCTCCTGGGTCCGCGGGGAGTGCCACGGGGTGTCCTTTCCTCCGGTGTCCGGGCGGCGGGCGCCGCGCTCCCCGGTGATTGTCCGGGACCCGGCGCGCCCGGTGGCCACGGTGCGCACATCCGCCCACGTTCGAGCGCGTGCGGTTCTGTTTCGTGCCCGCGCGGTTCTGTTTCGAGCGCGCGCGGTTCTGTGGGGTTCCGGGGGGAGTTGAGGAAGGAGGGGCAACCCTGCGGACGCCTCGTGTGTCTCACGTACGAACGACCATCGCACCGGTCCCGGCCCGTCCCCGCAGCCAACACCCGCTCGCTGCGCCGGGGGTTCGGAGCGTACGACCACAGGAGGACACGTGCTCCACCGCAACAAAGCCACCGCCACGGCCACCGTCGCCCGCGTCATCGGGGTGACGGCCGCGCTGCTGGCAGGCTCCACCGCCGTGGCCGGACAGGCCTACGCGGCACCCGCCGCGGCGGCCGACGGCAGCGCCGCGACCGCGTCCGGGGCCGCCGCGCCGAAGGCGGACTTCGACGGGGACGGATACGCGGACACCGTCAGCGGCGCCCCCAAGGCGACCGTCGCGGGCAAGCAGTACGCGGGCTACCTCACCGTCACCTACGGCTCGGCCAAGGGCACGAGCACCACGAAGCGGCAGCTCTTCAGCGCCAACAGCGAGGCCGTCCCCGGGGGCGTGGAGGACTACGGGAACTTCGGCGGCCAGACCGCGGCCCGGGACTTCGACGGGGACGGGGTCACCGACCTGGCCGTCGCCGGCGGCGGGGGCGCCGTCATCCTGTGGGGTGAGAAGGGCAAGGGTCTGACCACCGGCAGCAAGGTCTCCGCCGACGGCGGCGCCCAGCTCGCCGCCGGCGACTTCGACGGCGACGGGAAGCCGGACCTGGCACTGGCGGGCGGCCAGTTCGACGACACGGTGGAGGTGCTCTACGGCGGCTTCACCCGGGAGGGCAAGCCCGCCAGGACCGGCCAGGTGAAGACCGGCCACACCTTCGCGCCCACGTCGCTGACGGCGGGGGACGTCACCGGGGACGGCGCGGACGACCTGGTCACCACGCACGCGTTCGAGGAGATGTCGGAGTCCAGCGAGTTCTACGCGGGCTCCCAGGACGGCCTCGTCGACAAGGCGCAGGACGTGGACGACGCGGAGACCGCCGTGATCGCCGACGTGAACAAGGACGGCTTCGGCGACCTGGTGGTCCGTACCGTCCCCGGCGGCGTGGTGGAGGATCTGCCGCACGACCACGGCACCCTCAAGGTCCTCTACGGCTCCGCGCAGGGTCCGGGCGCCGAGAAGACCGCCACCCTCACCCAGAACAGCCCGGGCGTGCCCGGCGCCAACGAGGAGGGGGACGAGTTCGGCAAGGCGCTGGCCGCGGGCGATGTCAACGGGGACGGATACGCGGACATCGCGGTCGGCGTGCCCGGCGAGGACATCGGCAGCGGCGCGGCGGGCAAGGACACCGGCGCGGTCGTGCAGCTGCTGGGCGGCGAGGACGGCCTGACGGGCGCCGGCGCCAAGAACTGGGACCAGGGCACCGCGGGCGTGCCGGGGGCCGTGGAGGCCGGGGACCGCTTCGGCGGGGCGCTCGGCTTCGGCGACACCGACAACGACGGCCGTGACGACCTGGCGATCGGCGCCCCGGGCGAGGACGGCGACGCCTCGGCCACGGACGCGGGCGCGGTGTGGGTGCTCCGGGGCGCCGGCGGCGGCCTGACGGCCGACGGCGTCGTCTCCTACGGTCCGAAGGCCCTCGGTGGCCCCGAGAAGGGCTCGGGGCTGGGCTCCGCCTTCTCCCGCTGACCCCCCCCCGCTGACCTCCCGCTGACCGTAGACACCGGTGCCGGGGTCCGACCTCCCGGAGGTCGGACCCCGGCTTTTTCGCGTCCGACCGGGCTTCGCGTTCAACTGGTCGCGGCGCGGGAGGTACTGAGGCGGCGTCACCTTACGGGTGAGGACACGGCGACGCACCCTGAAGTCGTTGTCATGTCCTAACCACGTCGGTACTGTGACGGGCTCAGGCGCCTCAGCTCCATCCCCCCACCACAGGAGCAGCCATGTCCCCTGAGTCCCCTCGCACCCATGTCCGACGGCGCGGCAGGCTGAGCGCCGCCGCCCTCTCCGCCGCCGCGGCGGCGGCCCTCCTGGTCACCGGGTTCGGCGGCCAGTCGGCCACCGCCGGACCGCCCGGCGGCGGCGAGCCCGGACCGTCCATGAACGAGTCGTTCACCTCCGCCGCCGAGGAGTACGGCGTCCCGCGCGACCTGCTGGCCGCCGTCGGATACGGCGAGACCCACTTCGACGGCCATGACGGCAAGCCCAGCCAGGCGGGCGGGTACGGCGTGATGCACCTGGTCAGCAACCCCACCAGGCACACGCTCGAAAAGGCCGCGCAGCTCACGGGCGAGCCCGTCTCCGAGCTGCGCGAGGACACGGACGCCAACATCCACGGCGGTGCCGCGGTGCTGCGCGCCTACGCGGACAAGCTGGGCATGAACGCCAAGGAACGCCGCGACGTGAACGCCTGGTACCCGGCCGTCGCGCGCTACGGCGGCACGACGGGCGCGACCGCGAAGCTGTACGCCGACACCGTCTACGACCTGCTGGAAGACGGCGTGCGCGGCACGGGTCCGGGCGGCGAGAAGATCACCGTGGCCGGCCGCGACGTCCACCCCGACAAGGGCGGGGTGAGCGCCTCCTCCCCCGCCGCCGAGAGCCCCGACTACCCGGACGCCACCTGGACCCCCGCCGATCCCGCCAACTACCGGGCGGGCCGCGCCGAGAAGCTCGACAAGATCGTCATCCACGTGACCCAGGGCTCCTACGCGGGCTCCATCAGCTGGTTCCAGAACCCCGAGGCCAAGGTCAGCGCCCACTACGTCGTGCGCTCCTCGGACGGCGACGTCACCCAGATGGTGCGCGACGCGGACACCGCCTACCACGCCAAGAGCGCCAACGCCTCCTCGCTGGGCATCGAACACGAGGGCTACGTCGACGACCCGTCCTGGTTCACCGACGCCATGTACCGCTCCTCCGCGAAGCTGACCCGCCACCTCGCCGACAAGCACGGCATCCCGCTGGACCGGCAGCACATCATCGGCCACAGCGAGGCGCCCGGCAACGACCACACCGACCCGGGCAAGCACTGGGACTGGGACGCCTACATGAAACTGGTCAAGGGCTGACCCTTCCCGCGGGACCCGGCGCGAGCCGGGTCCCGTGCAGCTCCCAGCCGGAACCCGCGGCTCTCAGGCGGACCCCGCGGCCCCAGCCGGAACCCGCGGCTTTTCAGGCGGACCCCGCGGCCCCAGCCGGAACCCGCGGCTTTTCAGGCGGTAGCGGAGGCCACGAAGAACGGAACGGCGATGAGGAGGCGGCCGGTCTCGGCGCGTCGGCGCTGCTCGGCGAGCCACGCGTCCGCCTGGTCCCGGCCCACGGCGCCCCCGGCACAGGCCGGCTCGACGAGTCTTTCGAGCAGCGAGAGCATCGCGGGGTCGGTGAACACGCTGGTGTGCACCTCGACCGCGACCTCGTCGAAGCCGCCGTCCAGGAGCAGGCCGCGGTACTGGCGGCCGGCGCGGGGCGTGCCCAGGAGGTCGGCGCGGGCGTGCACGAGCGTGCGGGTGAGCGTCGCGTTCTCCGAGTCGATCATGAGGGCGTCCCAGTCCTGACCGAGCAGGACGATCCTGCCGCCAGGGCGCAGGACCCGTCGCGCCTCCGCCACCGCGCGCCCCGGCTCCCGCAGCACGTGGAAGACCTTGTCGGCACGGTAGCCGCGCACACTTCCGTCGGCGAAGGGCAGATCCTCCGCCCCCGCCTCCCGGAACTCGGCCCGCGGCCACCGCTCCCGGGCCGCCGCCAGCATCCGACGGCCGGGATCCACGCCCACCGCATGGACGCCGCGTTCGGCCAGCTCGGCGACGGCGCGCCCGGCGCCGCAGCCGACGTCCACGACGGTCGAGCCCGGGACGGGAGAGAGCAGTTCGTAGGAGCGGGCCCGCAGCCGGGTGGCGTCCGGCATCCGGTCCGCGGAGTCGAGGACGGCGAGCAGGGTTTCGGTGTCGCGGTGTTCTTCGACCGCTTCTTGATACCTGGACATGCACGTGATGCTGCGACTTAATGCCGACATGAAGTCAAGCGGAGACGGCGGCGCCGGCACCCTGAGCATCGGCGCCCTCGCGGCACGGTTCGGCCTCGCCACGCACGTGCTGCGGCATTGGGAGGCAAGGGGCCTGCTGAGCCCCGCGCGGGACGCCGGCGGGCGCCGCCGCTACGGCGCGGACGACCTCACCCGGGTGGCGGCGATCCTCGTCATGAAGGAGGCCGGGCTCGGCCTGGACACCGCCAGGAGCCTGTCCGCAACCTCCGACCGCGCCACCCGGCGCGAGATCCTGCGTCCCGCGGCCGAAGAGCTCCGGTCGACAATCGCGGCGGCCCAGGCCTCGTTGGAACTCATCGAGCGCGGCCTGACGTGCGCGTACGAAGACGTCACCCGGTGCCCGAACTACCGCCGGGCCGTCTCCGCACACATCGGCCCCGACGCCAGGCCGGGAAGCCGGTGAGCGGCGCCGCGGCGCCGACCTCATGAGACTTCGCACCTAGGCCGTTTCTGATGGCTCTTGGTGGTGGATCGGTGTGGTGCGGGGCAGGTGTCCTGCATGGTGCGACGGCATGAGCTGAGTGATGCGCAGTGGCAGAAGATCGAGCCGTTATTGCCGGTCAATGGCAGGCCAGGTGGGCAGTGGGCCGATCACCGGAGGGTGATCAACGGGGTGCTGTTCCGTGCCCGCACGGGTGTGCCCTGGCCTGACCTGCCCGAGCGGTACGGCCCCTGGCAGACGGTCTATGAGCGGCACCGCCGCTGGTCGGCGGACGGGACATGGCAGCGSWTCSWSGCSACSCWGTACCGCCGCCGCAGTGCCGTCGAGCGGTGCGTCAACAAGTGGAAGCAGTACCGCGCGGTGGCCAGCCGCTACGACAAGCGCGACTACATCTTCAACGGCACACTCGCCGTCACAGCGATCAACATCTGGCTCCGCGACACCGTCCAAGAGCCATCAGAAACGGCCTAGGGCCGAAGAACGAGCGGGCACCGGCCCCTCGGCAGGTGTCGGGTGACGCGCCCGGCACTTACCGTGGGGCGCATGTCAGCGTCCGAGACCCCGCAGGCCGAAGAACCGGCCGCCCTCCGCAAGGAGTCCGTGCTCAGCGCCGCGCACCGGCCGCTGACGCTCGGCATCGTCTCCGTCGTCCTCCTCATCGCCTTCGAGGCGACCGCCGTGGGGACGGCGATGCCGCTGGCCGCCGACGAACTGGACGGCATCTCGCTGTACGCGTACGCGTTCTCGGCGTTCTTCACCACCTCCGTCGTCGGCATGGTCACCTCAGGGCAGTGGTGCGACCGGCGCGGACCACTGCCGCCGCTGGCCACCGGCATCGCGCTGTTCGCCGCCGGCCTGGTGCTCTCCGGCACGGCCGCCGCCATGTGGATCTTCGTGCTGGGCCGCGCCGTGCAGGGCATCGGCGGCGGACTCGTGATCGTGGCGCTCTACGTCACCGTCAGCCGCGCCTACCCCGAACACCTGCGCCCCACCGTGATGGCCTCCTTCGCCGCCTCCTGGGTGGTGCCCTCCATCGTCGGCCCGCTGATCTCCGGAACCGTCACCCAGCATCTCGGCTGGCGCTGGGTGTTCCTGGGCATCCCGGCGCTCGTCGTGGTGCCGCTGCTGGTGATGCTGCCGCCGCTCAGACGCCGGGCCTCGGGACCGCCGGAGGGCGCCACCGGCGACGCGGCAGCCACCGGAGCCGACAGGCCCGGCAACGCCGACGCGCGGCGCATCCGGCTCGCCCTCGCCGTCGCACTGGGCGCGGGGCTGCTCCAGTACGCCAGCCAGGACCTGAGCTGGACGGCCGCGGTGCCCGCCGCCGCGGGCATCGCCCTGCTGGTGCCCTCGCTGCGGGTGCTGCTGCCCCGCGGGACCGTCCGGGCCGCCCGCGGTCTGCCCGCCGTCATCCTGCTGCGCGGTGTGGCCGCCGGCTCGTACGTCGTCGCCGAGAGCTTCGTCCCCCTGATGCTGGTCACCCAGCGCGGCCTGTCCGTGACCATGGCAGGCCTCACCCTCGCCGCCGGCGGCGCGACGTGGGCCCTGGGCTCCTTCACCCAGTCGCGGCCCCGCATGGAAGCCCACCGGCGGCGTCTTGTACGGCTCGGCATGGCCCTGGTCGTCGTCGGCATCGGCTACACGCCGCTCGTGCTCGTCCACTCGGTGCCCGTGTGGTCCCTCGCCCTGGCCATGGCAGTGGGCTGCTTCGGGATGGGGTTGACCATCTCCTCGCTGAGCGTGCTGATGCTGCGGCTGTCCGCCCCCGAGGAAGCCGGCCGCAACTCCGCCGCGCTCCAGCTCTCCGACGGCCTGTCCAACGTGCTGCTGCTCGCGGTGACCGGCGCCGTCTTCGCCGCGCTCGGCGGCGGCTCCGTCACCGTCGGCGCGTCAGGGCCGCACGGGGGGTCGGGGGCCGCCACGGGCGGCGAGCCCGGCGCGTTCGCGGCCGTCTACGCCGTCTCGGCGCTCGTCGCCGTGGCGGGGGTGTGGGTGGCGGGGCGGCTCCGCCCCCGCGAGGCCGCCGCCGCACGCACCGACGGCGGGAGCACCGCCCAGCCCCGTGAGACGGCGTCCGAAGAACGGCCGTCCGGCGAGCGACCGTCCGAAGAACGGCCGTCCGGGGAACGGCCGTCCGGCGAGCGACCGTCCGAGGAGCGGCCGTCCGAGGAACGGCCGTCCGGCGGCGCGGGCAGCCCGGCGGCCGTCCCGGTCGAGCCGAACAGCTGATCCAAAAGCCCGGAACCCGCCTCGACCCCCACCCCCAAATTCCGCTTATGGTTTGGTCATGTTCGACTCGCGGCACATCCAGACCTTCCACGAAGTCGTGCGCGCGGGCTCCTACTCCGCCGCCGCCCGCGCCCTCGGCTACACCCAGCCCGCGATCACCCAGCAGATGAAGGCACTGGAGCGGTCCGTGGGCTCCCCGCTCTTCCTCCGCGTCGGGCGGAGGATGCGGCTCACCGAAGCCGGGGAGACGCTCGCCCGGCACTCCGAGGTGATCCTGGAGACCATCAGCACCGCCCAGCAGCAGATGGAGTCCCTCACCCGGCTGCGCGCCGGCAAGGTCACCGTCTGCGCCTTTCCCAGCGCCGGGGCCACCCTCGTCCCCGAGGCCCTCGCCACGCTGGCCGCCGAGCACCCCGGCATACGGGTCGAGTTGCGGGAGGAGGAGCCGCCCGAGTCGCTGCTGCGCGTCGTACGCGGCGAGTGCGACATCACCCTCGCCTTCACCTACCCCGGGCTGCGCGAACAGGTGCCCGAGGAACTCGTCGAGATCCCCCTCCTGGAGGACCAGCTCACCGTCCTCCTCCCCACCGGCCACCCCCTGGCCCGGCGCCGCGCCGTCAAACTCGACGCGCTGGCCGGCGAACGGTGGATCGCGGGATGCCTGCGCTGCCGTACCAACTTCCTGCACGAGTGCGCCGAACTCGGCTTCGCCCCCGAGATCGCGTTCACCACCGACGACAACCTCGTGGTGCAGAGCCTGGTCGCCGAGGGCCTGGGCATCGCCATGGTGCCCGGGCTCGTCCTCTCCTTCCTCGTCCACGAGAAGGTCACAGGACGCGCCCTGGACCCCGCCTCCCGGCGCCAGGTCTCCGCCTACGTGCTGCGCGAGCACCTCCGCATCCCGGCGACCGCACGCGTACTGGACGCCCTCCGCAAGACAGCGGACCGGCGCGTGGGCTGCTGAGGCCCACCGCGCCCCGGCGCCCGGCCCGCGACGCCGCTCTCTCCCCACCCCCTCACCCATAAGCGCCGCTGAGGGAAACCCCAACGAACCGTCGTTGGACGCCGTGGAGACCCGGCACGACGCTGCCCGTATGACAGCGACGACGACCGAGACACCCACCCCCACGACGGAGCGGCTGCGCGCCCTCATCGCGGACGTGCGCGAGGCCGTCGGCCGGGGCCTGCCCCCGGACGTGACCGCCTACCTGGTCGGCGAGAAACTCAGCCCCCACCTCGGCGCCGAGGGCCTGCTGACGCCCGCCCAGTGCGAGCCCGACCCCGCGCACTACCGCCAGCACGTGCTGCACGCCGAACACGACGGCAGCTTCTCGCTCGTCGCCCTCGTGTGGCTGCCGGGGCAGGGCACCGCCATCCACGACCACGTCTCCTGGTGCGTGACCGGCGTCCACCAGGGCGAGGAGCACGAGCGCCGCTACCGGCTGCTGCCCGCCGAGGCGGCGGGCGGCACCGCCCGCCTCGTCGCCACCGAGGACGTCGTCAACCCGCTCGGCGCCGTGTGCGGGTTCGCGCCGCCCGGCGACATCCACCGGGTGTGGAACGGCGGCGACGGGCTCGCCGTCTCCCTGCACGTCTACGGCGCGGACATCTCCCGGCTGGGCAGCAGCGTCCGCCGCGTCTACGACCTGCCCGCCGACGCCTGATGGCGCTGCTGGGCCAGGGCGACCGTGCCGGCGCGGCCACCTCCCCGGGGCCGGCGGGGCCGCGGTCTCCCGCGTCCCCGCGGCCGGCCCGGAGGCCGAGCCGGCTTCCCGGCCTCGCCCTGGCAGCCCTCGGCGTCGTCGCCGCCTCCGCCGTCCACCTGCTCCTCCCCGCCGTGCCGATGCTCACAGCGGCGGTGGTCCTCGGCATCGCCGCCGCCCACCTCCCCGGTGTACGCGGGCTCGTCCACGGCGCCGCACGGCCGGGGCTCACCCTCGCGGGCAAGCGCCTGATGCGGCTCGGCATCGTGCTGCTCGGTCTCGAGTTGAGCCTCGGCGACGTACTCGGTCTCGGCTGGGCGACCGTCGCCATGGTCCTGTGCGTCGTCGCCGCCACCTTCGCCGGCACCGTCTGGCTCGGCCGCAGGCTCGGCCTGAGCGGCGACCAGCCCGTCCTCGTCGCGACCGGCTACTCCATCTGCGGCGCCTCCGCCATCGGCGCCGTCAGCGACGTGAGGGGCAGCGAAGAGGAGGACGTCGCCACCTCGGTCGCCCTCGTCACCCTGTGCGGCACCCTCGCCATCGCCGTGCTGCCCCTGCTCCAGGGCCCCCTCGGTCTCGACGCCGGGCAGTTCGGGCGCTGGGTCGGCGCCGGCGTCCACGACGTCGGCCAGGTCGTCGCCACCGCGCAGACAGCCGGGCCCGACGCGCTCGGCCAGGCCGTCCTCGTCAAACTCCTCCGCGTGATGATGCTGGCCCCGCTCGTCGCCGCCATGGCGCTCGCCCTGCGGCGGCGCAAGAGGACACCCGCCGGGGCCAAGAGGCCGCCGCTCGTGCCGCTGTTCATCGTCGGCTTCCTCGCCCTGGTGGCGCTGCGTACCACCGGGTGGCTCCCCGGCGCCGCCCTCGACGGCGCGGGGTGGCTCAGGGAAGTCCTGCTGGCCGCAGCCCTGTTCGGGCTCGGCAGCGCGGTGCACCTGCCGACGCTGGCCAGGACCGGCGGCAGGGTGGCCGCCCTGGGGCTCTGCTCCTGGCTCGTCGTCGCGGGAGTCTCCTACGGAGGCGTCCTCCTCACGACCTGAGCCTCCGGGCCCCCGGCTGTGAGCGGGCGACGGGCTTACCCGCCCACGGCTGCCTGGGGGCGGATGGGCAGGCGGTTGACCGGCCGCCCGGTGGCGGCACGCACCGCCGAGGCCACCGCGGCGGGCGCCGTGACGACCGGCACGGTCGAGGCGGCCTTCGCCCCGAACGGCGCGACGACGTCCCGCTCCTCGATCAGCTTCACGACCCGGATGTCGGGCGCGTCCAACGCCGTGGGCAGCGCGTACGCCGTGAAGTCGGGGTGCCGCACCTGCCCCTTGGCGACGCGCAGGTGCTCGGTGAGCGCCGCCCCGATGCCCTGGGTGATCCCGGCCTCCAGCCTGGCGTGCAGCTGCCGCGGGTTGAGAACGGCCCCGACGTCCTGCGCGAGCGCGACCTCCACCACCCGCACGGAGCCGAGTTCGATGTCGACGTCGACGACGGCCCGTACGGCGGCGAAGGCGAGGCCGACGAACGCGTCCCCCTGCCCCCACGCGTCCAGCGGTTCGGTCGGGTGGGGGCGGCACTGGGCGGTGGCCCACAGCTCCTTGCCCTCCAGCACCTCCGCGACCGTCGTGGAGAGGACACCGTCGTACGAGGTGATCTTCCCGTCCGCCACGCTCAGCAGTTCCGTGGACATGCCGAACTTGGCCGCGAGGGGCTGGAGCAGTTGCGTGCGCACCATCTTCGCCGCCCGCTCGACGGCTCCGCCCGACACCCAGGTGTGCCGTCCGCGACCGCTCGCACCGGACGGGGGCTGGTCGGTGTCGACGGACGCCACGTGGACCTCGTCGATGCCGAGGACGTCCTGCACGATCTGCCGCGCCAGCGTGTCGAAGCCCTGTCCGGCCTCGACGGCGGCGCACATCACCGTGGCGACGGGCCCGTTGACCTTCACCGTCGCCGTGGAGACCTCGTCGGTCCCCTCCGCGCCGAGCAGGTGCACCATGCCGAGCGCGTAGCCGACGCCGCGCCGGACGGCCGAGGGGTCGCCCGCGCCCTCGGGCCCGCCGGGCAGCAGCCAGTCCTCCTCGGGCGCGTCCTTGGGCAGCGGCGGGAGCGGCGCCTCGCGTACGGCGTCGAGCAGTTCGCCCACCGGTGCCGGGCAGGTCACGGTCTGGCCCGTGGGCAGCAGGTCACCGGTGGCCAGCGCGTTGCGGGCCCGCACGTCGGCCGGGTCGAGCCCCAGCCGTTCGGCGAGCTTGTCCATCTGCCCCTCGTAGGCGGCGCACACCTGGAGGGAGCCCTCGCCGCGTACGTGGCCCGACGGCGGGTTGTTGGTGCGCACCACCCAGCCGTCGATCACCGCGTGCGGCACGACGTACGGGCCGCACGCGAAGGAGACGGCGGTGGCCAGCGCGTCCGCCGAGGTGTCGGCGTACGCGCCGCCGTCGAGCAGGATCTGCGCCTCGACCTTCACCAGTTTCCCCTCGCTGTCCGCGTGGTGGCGGTAGCGCAGGAGGGTGGGGTGGCGGTGGGTGTGGCTGAGGAAGGACTCCTCGCGGTTGAGGGCGATCTTCACCGGGCAGCCCGTGCGCATCGCCAGCAGCCCCAGCGGCACGTGGAGCCCGGCGTCCTCGCGGTCGCCCATGGCCCCCGGCACGCCGGTCACCACGATCTTGACCTGCTCGGGCGGCAGCCCGAAGCAGGCGGCGGCCAGGTCGCGGTCGGTGTGCGGGTCGGTGGTGGCGGTGTAGATCTCCACGCCACCGTCCGGGCGGGGCACCGCGAGCGCCGCTTCGGCTCCGATCGGCGCCGGGTCCTGGCGGCCGACCCGGTAGAGCCCCTCCACGACGACATCCCCGCTCACGTCCGGGTCGCCGTAGCGCAGCGGGATGTGGCGCAGCAGGTTGCCGTCCGGGTGCAGCGGTTCGGCCTCGAACGACTTCTCCGGGTCGGTGACCGGCTCCAGCACCTCGTACTCGACGGCGATGGCGGCGGCGGCCAGCCGTGCGGTGTCCGGGTGGTCGGCGGCGACGGCGGCGATGGGCTCGCCGTGGTAGCGCACCACGTCACGGGCGAACGCGGGCTGGTCGGCGATCTTGCGCCCGTGCGCGGCGTCCCCGGGGACGTCGGCGTGCGTGACCACCGCCTGGACCCCGGGCATCCTGGCGGCTTCCTCGGTGTCGATGGCCAGGATGCGCGCGTGCGGGTGGGGTGAGCGGTGCACCGCGGCCCACAGCAGCCCGTCGGCCCACAGGTCGGCCGCGTACGGGAAGGTGCCCTGCGCCTTGGCGTAGGAGTCGGTGGGCAGCACGGAGGCGCCCAGGCCGTGCGGCTCGGGCTCCGCACGCGCGCTCGGGGGCAGGGGGGTTCCGCCCGGGGGCGTCGCCGTCGCGGCACCGGCGCCCGCGCCTGCGCCCTGCCCGGCGCCGGTGTGGCCGTCAGCCGTCTGAGTCATACCGCCGCCTTTCCGTGCCCTTTCCGTGCGTGCGGGTCCCACGCCGCGTCACGAGCCGCCGCCGTTGTCGGGACGCCCGGGGTGTTCGGGGTGCCGGTTCTGGTGCGGGATGTGCGCCGCCGGATCGTACCCGTAGTCCCCGGCCTGCGGTCGGCCGTAGGCGTCGTACCCGTAGGCGTCCTGCTGCCCCGGCTCGGGAGCGACGGGGACCCCGTGGACCCCGTCACCGTAGGTGCCGTGCTCGTACGGGTCCTGCTCGTAGGAGCCGTGCTGGTGCTCGTACGTCCCCTGGGCCCCCTGGGCCCCCTGGTTCCAGGTGTCCTGCCCATAGGAGCCGTTCGGGTAGGAGCCCGTGCCGCCGTGCTGTTGACCGTATACGCCCTGGCCGTGTGAGCCCTGGTCGAACGCCGCCTGGCCGTTCGGGTCCTGGCCGTGTGAGCCCTGGCCGTTCGGGCCCTGGTCGTACGCACCTTGGCCGTACCCGCCCTGGTCGTTCGCGCCCTGCTGGAACGCGCCTTGCTCGTACGCGTGGTGCGGAGGCTGGCCGTGCGGGGGCTGGCCGTGCGGGGGCTGTCCGTGCGGGGGCTGGCCCGGGGCGGCGGCCTCCTCGTGGGACACCGCGTGCGCCGCCTCCGCCTCGGCGGCCTCGCGCTCCGCCTTGGCAGCGCGCTGATCGACGACCGTGCGGACCGCGTCCAGCACCCCGCGGTAGCCCGAACACCGGCACAGGTTGCCGCTGATCGCCTTGCGGGTCTCCAGGTCGGTCGGCGCGTGGTTGCCCTCCAGCAGGTCGTGCACCGTCATCGCCAGTCCCGGCACGCAGAAACCGCACTGCACGGAACCGCTCTCGGCGAGCGCGCACTGCACGTCGGAGGGCCCGCCGTCGGCCGACAGCCCTTCGACCGTGCGCACCTCGCTGCCCGCTGCCGTCGCGGCGGGCACCAGGCACGCTGCCACCAGCCGCCCGTCGACCTGCACCGAGCAGGCACCGCACTCGCCCTGCGCACAGCCGTCCTTGGCACCGGCCAGGCCCAGCCGTTCGCGCAGCACGTACAGCAGCGACTCACCGATCCACGCGCTGGCGACGGGCCGGTCCACGCCGTTGACGTGCAGGACGTAGGAGACGTGCGGGTGTTCGTCCTCCGTCTCGACGGCCTCGGGCACGGCGTCCACGACAGCCTCGGTCTCGCCCGCGCCGTCGTCAACGGCACCGCCCTCAACGGCACCGCCATCACCAACACCGCTGTCAACGGCGCCTTCGGCTGCGGTTTCGGCGTGCGGTTCGGCTTCGGTGCCCGGCCCGCTCTCGGACCCCGGTCCGGCTTCGGTACCCACCGGGCCGGTGGGGCCTGCGGGTTCCGGCGCCTGACCGCCGGCGGGCTCCCCGGCCTCCCCGGTCTTCCCGTTCTCTTCGCTCTCCTCGCTGTCCGCGCTGTCCGCGCGGGGCCCGGGGGCCTCGGGCGCGTCGGAGGCCTCATCTCCCCGCGGAGCAGCCTCGTCAACGGTCTCCCCGCCGGGCTCCGGGCCCTGGGTATCGGCCGGGGACGGCTGCGCGTGCGGCGGGAAGACCGCCTGCCCAGGCGCCGCAGCAGGCCCCCCCGGCTCGGGCGCGGTCTCACCCAGCGGCGTGACCTCCGCGTCGGTACGGCTCTCCGGCTCGGCAGGCGGCGCGGGCGGCTCGGTCGCGACGATCTGCGCGGGAGGCCCGTCGGCCCCGTTGCCAGCCGCCCCGTCGCCCTCGGCAGCTCCGTCGCCCTCGGCCGCCGCGTCGGCGCCGTCGGGGCCGGCCTGCGTCGGAATCGTCGACGAGAGACCGGGCGTGGCCGCGGGCGCGGACCCGTCGTCCCCCGTGCGGCCCGTCGCGCTGTCCTCGCGCACGCCCGGGGCCGGAGTCCGAGCAGCACCCGGCTCGCCCGACGGGGCGCTGGGGAAGGCGTAGTGCGACGGGCGCACCGGCTCGCCCTCCTGCGGCCAGCCGGGGACGCCGGTTCCGGCAGCGCCGGTCTGCCCGGCGAACTCCTGGGACGGCATGGGCCCCGGGCCCGGCTCGCCCCAGTGCGGGGCCGGCGCGGGCGACGACGGCACCCACGAGTGCTCCGCGGCTCCCTGGTCCCCGGGAGCGACGTCGGACGGCGACGGCGAAGCGGGCGGAGCCGAGGACGCTGACGGGGACGGGGACGCTGACGGGGAGGCGGTCTCGCCGGGTACGCCCGGCGCGGGCGCGTCCCGGACGACGCTCTCCTCCCGGGCCACGCCCGTGCCCAGAGGGCGGCGGCCGGTACGGGCCTCGTGCGAACCGGCGAGCGCGGCGGCTGCGGAGCCGCCCGGGACGTGGCCAGCGCCGTGGCCTTCTCCCTGGCTCTCCCCGCCGTACGCGGGCTCGCCGCCGAACACGGAGCCGTGCCCGGCTCCTTGCGGCCCCGCTCCGTGCGCTTCGCCCTGGTAGCCGGACTCGGGCCCGGCGAACGGCAGCACCCAGTGCCCCGCGGAGGCGGGGTCGGTGCCGACCGCGGGCGGCAGCGGTACGCCGGCGGTGCCACCCGCCGCCGCATCGGCCGAGGCCTGGGACGGGTCGATCGCGGGCGGGGTGTAACCGCCCTGTCCCGTGCCGGGAGCGGCCAGCGGTACGTCGTCCTGGAAACCGCCGGGCGGCAGCTGCACGAACGCGGTCGCGTCGGCGTCGTACTCGCCGCCGCCCCAACTCCGCGGCACGTGCTGCCCGTACGCCGGGTCGGCGGCCTCGGCCCCGTACGGGGCATACGGGGCGTTTCCGCCGCCGTGTGTCGCATACGGGTCGTTGCCCCAGGCACCGGTGGCGTTGCCGCTCTCGTCTGCGTCCGTGTGCGCGTTCACGTGTCGTCCGTGCGGGTCCGCACCCGCGTGCGGGCCCACGCCCCCGTTCCGGTTTCCGTTCCCGTTGCCTTGTGGTGTGCCGCTCATGCGAGAGCCCTCCCGAGTCCCCGGCGGGCCAGTGTCGCCACCGTACGCCGCAAGTGCAGCGCCGCGGGCGGAAGCTGGGGCACCGCGCCCGCGGCCCCCTCCTCGCCCTCCTCCGGTGGCGGGTCGGGGATGCAGGCCATGGCCACGTACTCCCCGAAGGCGCTCAACGCCTCGGGCGCCAGGGCCCGCCGGCCGTCCCAGTCGATGAGCGAGGCGATCCAGCTCTCGGCCTCCAGGGGGCGCAGCGGCATCGGCGCCACCGCACCCACGGCACAGCGCACGTGGCGCCGCATCGGGTCGAGCACGACGGCGACGGACGCCAGCGCGCGGCTCGGCCCGGTTCGGCTGGTGGCCTTCAGGAACGTCTGCGGGGCGTGCAGCAGCGGCACCTTCACACAGCCGACGACCTCGCTCGGCTGAAGCATCTCCATCCCCGCCAGCAGGTGGCTGACCGGCAGCTCGCGGCGGGCGCCCTCGGGGCCCGCGAGGGAGAGGGTCGCCTCCAGCGCCGCCAGCACGGGCAGCGCGGGAACGCTGGGCGGCAACATCGTCCGCCGGTGGGCGACGCGCTGACGATGTTGCCGCCCAGCGTTCCCGCGTTGCGGATCTGCGGCGGCCCCGCGGCGCGCGCGGCGGCGGCCAGCGCCGGGATCAGTGCGGCGAAGTCCGGGCGGCCCATCCGGGCGTGGGTGAGGCCGGCGCCGAGCACCGCGTGCCCGTCCTGGTACGACCAGCCCCTGATCTCGCTGATCCGGCCGAGCCCGACCAGCGCGGCGGGGCGCAGCTGCCCCGAGTTGACCTCGCACATCAGATCCGTGCCGCCCGCCACGGGGACCGCGGCGGGAACCGTCGACAGTGCCGAGACGGCCTCGTCCAGGGTGGTCGGCAGCATGACAGGGGGCACAGCCTGCGCGGCTCGGCCGCCGCCTGGTGCATGCCGTACGTGCGTGCTCAACCTGCTGCCCCTTCCCCGACCTACCGGGCTTCCGGCTGCACTGCCGTACGGTACGTGCTCACAGCCCGGACGAGGCAACTCTGGCATATCTCGGCCCGTGGCCGACACGAGGGCCAGCAATGGGCCCTTTCGCGCGGTAAGAGCCCACTCCTCCTTCTTCTCCCTTTCCACGGGGCTCCGTCCCCCACCACGGACGACGGCGGCCTCGGTGGCAGCCGGAGGACCAGCGTGGAAGAGCCCCGGCGAGCAGCGGGTTCTCAGTCGAGGGGGCGGCCGGGGATACCGGGCCGCCGCTGCCAGGGGCGGGGTCCGTCGAGGGGGCGGTACTCGACACCGGCGGCATCCAGACGCGGAAGGTGCGCCTCCGCGAGCCTGGCGACGAAGTCGTCGTAGGCGCCGCCGGGGCCGCTCCACGCCACCTCCGCGAGCGCGGCGAGCCGTGGGAAGACCTGATAGTCGACGCGTTGCGTACTCTCCGCGCACTCCGTCCACATGTTGGCCTGCAGGCCGAGCACCCGCTCGCCGCGCCCCCGTTCGGCGAGCCGCTCCGGCACGGGTGCGAACCCGTACACGTCGCGCAGGGAGGCGACGCGGCCGAGGGGCACGGGCTCGTCCGGCCCGTGGGCCTGCCGCCGGTCGAGGTACAGCTGGTGCTCGGGGCACATCACCACATCGTGTCCCGCTTCGGCGGCGGCGACACCGCCGTCGGTGCCCCGCCAGGAGGAGACGACGGCACCGGGGGTGAGGCCGGGCCCTTCGAGAGTGCCGCCGTCGAGGATCTCGTCCCAGCCGACGAGCCGTCGTCCGCGCGCGGCGAGCCACCGGTCGAAGTGCCGCACCATCCAGACCTGGAGCGCGTCCTCGTCGCGCAGGCCCTCCTGGGCGATGCGGGCCTGCGCCACGGCCGAGGCCCGCCACTCCTCCTTGGGGGTTTCGTCGCCGCCGATGTGGACGTAGGGGGAAGGGAAGACGTCGAGCACTTCCTCCAGTACGTGTTCGTAGAAGCGCAACACGTCGTCGGTGGGGGCGAGGAGGTGGGGGCTGACGCCCCAGTCGGTCCACACGCCGAGCGCGGCGGTGTCGACGGCGTCCGTGCTGCCCAGGTCGGGGTAGGCGGCGATGGCCGCCTGGGAGTGCCCAGGGAGCTCGATCTCGGGGATGACGGTGATGTGGCGTTCGGCCGCGTAGGCGACGATCTCGCGGAGGTCTTCCTGGGTGTAGTAGCCGCCGTGGCGGCGCTCGTCCCACAGGGGGGAGGCGCGGTGTCCGACGCGGGTGCGGGGCCGCCAGGCGCCGGTCTCGGTCAGCCGCGGGTAGCGGCGGATGTGCATGCGCCAGCCCTGGTCGTCCGTGAGGTGGAAGTGGAAGACGTTGAGTTTGTGCGCGGCGAGCAGGTCGAGGAGGCGCAGCACGCCGTCCTTGGGCATGAAGTGCCGGGCGACGTCGAGCATCATGCCGCGCCAGCCGAAGTGTGGCGCGTCCTCGATGCGGCAGCGGGGCACGTGCCACTCCTGCCCGTGGCGGCCCGCGCGGCGGAAGGCCGCCGGTGGCAGGAGCTGGCGGAGTGTCTGGGCACCCCAGAAGACTCCGGCGGCGCCGCCGCCTTCGATCAGCACGCGGGCGGGGGTGACGTCGAGGCGGTAGGCCTCGGCGTCCAGCCCGTCGTCGACGCGCAGTTCGACGGTGGTCCGGGCGGTGGGCTGAGCGGCGGACTCAGCGGTGGGCTCAGCGGTCGCCTGCACGGTGCCAGGACCTTCGCGGAAGGGCAGCACGGTGTGGCCGCGCAGCCAGCGCGCGACGCCGTGGGTGGCGGGTTCGGCGACGAGTGCGGTGTCGGTGTTCCACACGAAGGGCGGCCCGTCGGCTTCCCGTACCTGGCGGGCGCGCGGCACGAGTGAGGCCAAGCCAGTGCCCGGCATCTTCGGTCCTCCTATTTCACGGCGCCACCGAGGCCCGAGACCAGGCGCCGGTGTACGCAGACGAAAAAGACGAGTACGGGCAGTGTCATGACCGTGGAGGCGGCCATCACCCCGCCCCAGTCGGGTGTTTCGGTGTCGAAGAAGACCAGCAGCGCCATGGGCAGGGTGGAGTTCTCCGTGGCGCTGATGATGAACGACTTGGCGAACAGGAAATCGTTCCAGGTGGAGATGAAGGAGAAGACGCTCGTGGCGACGAGGCCGGGAAAGACGAGGGGGAAGAGGATCTGCCACAGGAAGCGTGTCCGGCTCGCGCCGTCGATGAATGCCTGTTCCTCCAGCGCCTCGGGGACGGCTTTGACGAAGCCGCGCAGCATCCAGATCGCGAAGGGGAGGGAGAAGGCCAGGTGGGGCAGGATGAGGGAGAGCAGCGAGTTGAGTGCGCCCACGTCCCGCATGAGGAAGAACAGCGGAATGGTCAGCGCCTCGACCGGCACCATCTGGGCGGCGAGGAAGAGCACGAGCAGCGTCGTGCGCAGCCGGAAGCGGAAGCGGGTGACGGCGGTGGCGGCGAGGAAGGCGATGAGCGCGGAGGCGAGGACGACGGCGCCCGCCACCAGCAGGCTGTTGAGGAAGTACCGCCCGAATTCCTGCTGGGCGAAAACGCGTCGGAAGGAGTCGAGGGTGGGGGTGAGCGTCCAGGGGACGGGCCGGTCCGAGCGGATCTCGCCGGCCGGTTTGAACGCCGAGAGGACCATCCAGTAGAGCGGGAAGGCGACGAGGAGCGCGATGAGTACGGCGGCGCATTCGGCCGCGAGTCGCCAGGGTTTCCGTACCCGGCGGCGGATGCGGCGGACGGGGCTATGGGCCGGGGTG
>NZ_JASKYT010000147.1:0-17821 GCF_041028275.1 Streptomyces sp. PU-14G | reverse complement strand
GCACACGCCGGCCGAGGGCTGCTGCACGCGCCGACCGAGGCTGTCGGCGCSGGTCCGCGTCAGGGGCGGCCCAGTGGGCGGCAGGGGATCTCCATGGTGACCATGGTGGGTCCGCCGGGAGGGCTGCTGAGGGCCAGGACGCCGTCGAACTGGCCGAGGCGGCGCTCGATGCCCGCGATGCCGGAGCCCCGGGAGGCGTCGGCGCCGCCCTGCCCGTCGTCGGTGACGGCGATGCGCAGCATGCCGCCGTCGCCGTCGGTGTGGTGGATGTCGATCCAGACGTGGTCGGCGTCCGCGTGCTTGACCGCGTTGGTGAGGATCTCGCTGAGGGAGAAGTAGGCGGCGGACTCGACGGGCTCGGGGAAGCGTCCCGGCAGCTCGACGTCGACCTCGACGGGCATCCGCATCCGCAGCCCGAGAGCCTTGGCGGCGTCCCCGAGGCCGCGCTCGGCCAGCACCGGCGGGTGGATGCCGCGCACCAGGTCGCGCAGCTCGGTCAGGGCCTCGGCCGAGGTCTCCCTGGCCTGGGCGAGGAGCTGCTTGGCCTTGGCGGGGTCGTGTTCGATGAGGGCTTCGACGGCGCCGAGGCTCATGCCCATGGAGACCAGCCTGGCCTGTGCTCCGTCGTGCAGGTCCCGTTCGATGCGGCGCAGCTCGGCGGCCGAGGTGTCCACGGCGTCGTGCCGGGTCTCGTAGAGCCGCTCGACGCGCTGGGCGAGCTGGGCGCCCCGGGTGGGGGCGAGCAGGGCGCGGGCGAGCTGGAAGTGGCCTGTGAGCAGGTACGGATTGGCGTAGAGGCCGACTAGCATCGCGAAGGTGCCCAGCGCGGCGGCTGCCGCCGCGTCGCCGAAGGTCTCGACGTGGACGAAGCCGTACCAGTAGTCGCCGGCGACCGCGTGCCACAGGCCCGCGAGCAGCACCCATCCCTCCAGGCCCCAGGCGAGCAGTGCCGCCGGCAGCAGGGCGAGGAGGAAGCCCACCACGGCGTCGGAGAACAGCCAGGCGAGGTCCCGCCAGGTGGCCGGGTCCTTGAGCATCAGCAGCGTGCGTTCCACGTGCCCGGTGATCCCTGAAGGGCCGGGCGGCAGCGGCCTGTAGGGGTCCAGGACGCGCAGGCCCGCCCAGTGCCCGGCGAGTGCGCGGCGCTGGCTGGCGTGTATCCGTACGGCGTGCACGACCCACGGGGTGGTGAGGAAGCCGATGCCCAGCAGCAGGAAGACGGTCGACAGCAGCGACACGATGAACAGGGCGAGGGAGACGCCCAGGGAGAGCACCATCAGCGGGAAGCCGCGCACGGCGGCGAGCAGTGCGGTCGCCGCGCGGCCCCGCCGCGCGCGGGCGGGCCCCGGCGCCCCTGTCTGCTCCATGCCGTACTGGCGTGTCATGCCCGTTCCCCTCTTCTCGGTGTCACCGCCCGTCCGGCTTCGTGTCCGCGGCGCGGTGCTGGGTGCCCACTGGCCGGGGCACGATGACAAGTCTGCGCGCGGCGGCCCCTTCCGCGCACTCGTCTCCGTGCCCGTCACGGGGGTGCACCTAGCACCACCTCTCGGGTCTCCTTCCGCCCCTTCGGACAGGGGGTTCCGGCGGCTGGGGCGTCCCGTCGGGGGCTTCTAGCGTCGTTCCCGCTCGATCCAGGTACGTCCGTTTGATACCTCACCTCCGAAACCCAGAGCGGGGATCCCGTGACCAGACCATCGACCGGCTCACCGTCCAGACAACCGACCGGTTCACAGGCCGGACAACCGACCGGTTCACCTGCCGGACAGCCGGCTCCCGGCACCGCTTCCCGCCCGCCCCGGYCCRYCGCGCGGGCCCCGCCCCGGGCTGGCCGCGCGGCTGGGCGGGTGGAGCACCCGGCACCGGAAGACGGCCGTGATCGGCTGGCTGCTGTTCGTGGTGCTCAGCGCGGCGCTCGGCGGGATGGCCGGGCTGACGGAGCCCACCGGCGCCGAACAGTCCGTGCGGGACTCCGCGCGGGCGACCGCGATCCTGGAGGAGGCCGGGATCGAGGAGCCGCCCGCCGAGTCGGTGATGGTCGCGAGCCGGACCGAGGGCGGCTGGCGGACGGCCGCGGCGGACGTCGTACGGGCCGTCGAGGACACCGGCCGGGTCAAGGACGTGCGCGAGCCGTTGCCGTCGAAGGACGGCAGGGCGGCGCTGATCGGCTTCCGGATGCGGGGCGCGGCGGACTCGACGGACGAGAAGCCGATCACGGAAGTCCTGGACGCGGTCGAGAAGGTCCGCGAAGGGCACCGCGGCGAGGGCGTCGAGATCCACCAGTACGGCGAGGCCAGCGCGGGCAAGTGGCTGAACGAGATCCTCGGTGACGACTTCGCCAAGGCCGAGTGGACGGCCGTGCCGCTGGCCCTGGGCATCCTGCTGGTGGCGTTCGGGGCGCTGGTGGCGGCGCTGCTGCCGGTCGCGCTCGCGATCACCGCGTTCCTGGCGGCGAACGGCATCCTCGCGCTGGTCTCCAGCCGGCTGCACATCGACGAGCAGACCAACTCCGTGATGCTGCTGATGGGGCTCGCCGTCGGCGTCGACTACTGCCTGTTCTACCTGCGCAGGGAGCGCGACGAGCGGGCCGCGGGCCGGGACGCCCAGACGGCCCTGCGGATCGCCGCGGCCACCAGCGGGCGGGCCGTCCTCGTCTCGGGCCTGACGGTGATGGTGGCGATGGCGGGCATGTTCCTGTCGGGGCTGCTGCTCTTCCAGGGGTTCGCGGTGGCCACGATCCTGGTCGTCTTCATCGCGATGCTCGGCTCGGTGACGATCCTGCCCGCCGCGCTGTCGTGGCTGGGCGACCGGGTGGAGAAGGGCAGGCTGCGCCTGTTCACCAGGCGCGGCGGGCGCGGGCGGGAGCGGACGGCCGCACACCCCGGGGGCACCGGACAGCCCGGGGGTGCCGCACAGCCCGAGGGCGCCGCACAGCCCGAGGGCGCCGCACAGCCCGAGGGCGCCGCACAGCCTGGGGGCGCCGGACAGCCCGAGGGTGCCGGGCGGCACGCGCCCGGCGGGCGGATCTCCGGTGCGCTGCTGCGTCCCGTGCTGGCGGCGCCCGGGCTGTTCGCCGCCGTCGCCGCCGTGGCGATGCTCGTGCTGGCCGCGCCCGCGCTGGGCATGAAGACCGAACAGCTCTCCCTGGAGCAGCAGATGTCCGAGGACGCCGAGCTGCGGGTCAGCGCCGAGAAGATCAGCGAGACCTTCCCCGGTGGTCCTTCCCCGGCGCGTGTCGTCCTCAAGGCCGACGACGTGCGCTCAGCGGAAACCCGCGCGGCGCTGGCGGACTTCCGCAGCGCCCTCCGCGAGGAGAGCTCGCACTTCGGCAAGGGCGTCGAGACGCGGGTGTACGCCGACTCCGACGTCGCCGTCATCGACGTACCGCTGGCGGGGAACGGGACCGACGAGGCCTCGCTCGCCGCTCTCGACACGCTGCGCGACCGGCTCGTCCCCGACGTCCTGGAGCCGGCCGCAGCCGACGGCCAGGCCTACGTCACCGGTGAGCTGGCGAGCTCAACGGACTTCAACGACCAGTTGCGGGACGGCATCGTGCCGGTATTCGCGTTCATCACGGCCGTCACCTTCCTGCTGATGCTCGTCTGCTTCCGCTCGCTGCCGATCGCGCTCGCCTCGGTCGTGCTGAACCTGTTGTCGGTCGGCGCGGCGTACGGGGTGATGACGGCGGTCTTCCAGCACGGCTGGGGCGACAGCCTCTTCGGCACGCAGGCCGTGGGCGCCATCGAGTCGTGGATGCCGCTGTTCGTGCTGGTGGTGCTGTTCGGACTGTCGATGGACTACCACGTCTTCGTCGTCTCCCGGATCCGCGAGGCCAAGGACCGGGGCGCGGCCACGCGGGAGGCCATCCGTGAGGGCGTGCGGGCCACGGCCCCGGCGGTGACGGGGGCGGCCGTCATCATGATCGCTGTCTTCGCGGTGTTCGCGACGCTGTCGATGCAGGACATGAAGCAGATGGGCGTGGGCCTGGCCGTCGCCGTCCTGCTGGACGCCACGCTGGTGCGCATGGTGCTGCTGCCCGCGGTGATGATGCTGCTGGGCGAGCGCAACTGGTACCTGCCGCGGTGGCTCGGGTGGCTGCCCCGCATGGAGCACGGGGAGGCGGAGTTCGACGCAACGGGGCACGCGGGTGCGGCGAACGGGCACCCGGGTGCGGAACCTGCCACCGTGGACGAGGTTCCCGGCGGCGCCCGCCGCCGGCAGCCCGTGGGGTGAGGCACCGGGGTGGTGTCCGCCGGGTGCGGCGGGCACCACCCCCGCGGCGGCCACCACCCCCACGGGGTCAGCGCGCGCCCTGCGCCTGCGGAACGGCGTCGCCCGAGGGGGCGTCGCCGCGCCCGTAGTGGTGGGTGGTGAACATGTACAGCAGGCCCGTGCCGAGCACGATGCCGCCGCACAGCAGCACGATGTAGTTGGAGTACCAGGGCTCTTCGGGCGTGCGGGCCCAGCAGATGTTGACGATGGCGAAGATGCCGTAGGCCAGGGCCGCGCTGTTGACCAGCAGGCCCCAGCGGCCGAGGGTGAACTCCCCGGTGGCACGCCAGCCCTTGATGCGGGCCCGCAGCGCGGCGAGGACGACCATCTGGAACGCGCCGTAGATACCCAGGATGGCGAACGACACGATCTTGGTGAGGGCGTCGGCAGAGATCAGCGAGCCGAAGGCGATGAGTCCGGGGATGACGGCGGCCACCAGGAGCGCCACCTCGGGCACGGCCCGCTTGTGGGAGAAGCGGCGCAGCAGCCGGTGCCCGACGACCATGCGGTCGCGGGCGTAGGAGTAGATGAGGCGCCCGGCGGCGGCCTGGAGGCTGATGGTGCAGGAGAGGAAGGAGATGAGGACGACGGCCATCACCAGGCGCGCGCCCACGGTGCCCAGCGCGTCGAAGAGGAGGTTGACCACCGGGTCGGTGTTCTCACCGGAGATCACCGCGCCGTAGTCGGTGACCGACAGCAGCAGCGAGCCGCAGGTGAAGGTGGCGGCGGCGCCGCCCACGTAGATCGTGCGGCGCATCGCCTTGGGGATGACGCGGCCGGGGTGGGCGACCTCCTCGGCGGTGTCGCCGCACGCCTCGAAGCCGTAGTACTGGTAGAAGCCGATGATGGCCGCGGCCAGAAACACCGGCACGTAGGAGCCGCTGCCCTGGGTGTCGTAGGTGTCGAAGATGACGCCGAGCCCGTGCATGCGGTGCGTGGACAGCAGGTAGACGCCGACGATGAGGGCGCCGATCAGCTCGGCGCCGAAGCCGATGATGGCGGCCAGGGAGAGCGCCTTGGTCCCGGCGTAGTTGATGAGCGCGGCGACGACGATGAGGAGGACGGTGCAGATCACCGTGGTGTGCACGCTCGCGTCGAACCCGAACAGGATGGCGACGTAGGGGCCGGCGCCGTACGCCACGCTGGTGATCGTCACCAGCAGCGCCCACATGTAGACCCAGCCGGTCATCCACGCGTACCGCATGCCCCACAGCCGCCGCGCCCACGGGTAGACGCCGCCCGCGATGGGGTACTGGGCCACGATCTCCCCGAACACGAGGGAGACCAGGAACTGCCCGCAGCCCGCCAGCAGGAACGCCCAGATCATCGGCGGCCCGCCCTCGGCCAGCGCCTCGCCGAAGAGGGTGTAGGTGCTCACGACGGGCGAGAGGTAGGTGAAGCCGAGGGCGAAGTTGGCCCACGGGCCCATCTCCTTGCGGAACTCCGTGCCGTGCTCGCCGTGGCCGCCGGCGCCGGGGACGGCGGCGGTACCGGCCATCAGCGTTCGCTCCCGTCCGGTTCGGGGCCCGGGCGGCCGGTGATCAGGTCGGCGGCGCGCTCGGCGGCGAGCAGCACGGTCACCATCGGGTTGACGGAGGGCATGGCCGGGAAGACGGAGGCGTCGACGACGCGGACGCCCTCCTGGCCGCGCAGCCGCAGTGCGGGGTCGACCACGGCCCACGGGTCGTCGGCCGCGCCCATCCGGCAGGTGCCCGCCGGGTGGTAGACGGTGTGCGCGGCGCGGCGCCCGTAGTCGGACAGCTCCTCGTCGGTGACCAGGTTCAGGCCCGGCGCGACCTCCCGGAACAGCCAGTCGCGCAGCGGCGCGGTGGCCGCCACCTCGCGGGCCAGGCGCAGCCCGTCCACGAGGGTGCGCTCGTCGTGTCCCTCCGGGTCGGTGAAGTAGCGGAAGTCCAGGGCCGGGTGCGCGGCCGGGTCCGCGCTGCGCAGCCACATCCGCCCTCTGGAGCGGGCGCGCGGCACGTTCGGCGTCATGCATACGCCGTGCGGGACAGCGGGGTAGCCGAGGCGTTCGGTGTTGACGGTGAACGGCACCTGGTAGAAGTGCCACATCAGGTCGGGTCCTGGCTCGGCGGTGTCCCGGCGGACGAAGAGCCCGGCGTCGGAGTCCATCGCGGAGTTGGGCGGCAGCGGCTCCTTGGTCTCCCACACGATCACCGACTCGGGGTGGTCGAGCAGGTTCTCGCCCACCCCCGGCAGGTCGGCGCGGACGTCGATACCGAGGGCGCGCAGGTCGTCGGCGGGGCCGATGCCGGACAGGAGCAGCAGCCTGGGGGTGTCGATGGCGCCCGCGCACAGCAGCAGTTCACGCGCGGCGCTCACGGTGCCGGTGGAGCCGTCCGCGTACCGCACGGCGACGCGGGTGAGCCGTCCGGCCGCGTCGGGCTCCAGCTTGTACGCCCACGTGCACAGCTTCAGCGTCAGGTTGGGCCGGTCCATGACGGGGTGCAGGTAGGCCACCGAGGCCGAGGAACGCTTGTTCGTGGCCGGGTCGTAGGCGAGGGAGAAGAAGCCAGCGCCCTCGGGGAAGGGCGCGCGGTTGAAGTCCTCGATGACGGGCACGTGCAGCGCCTCGGCGGCGGCCGTCACGAAGTCGCGGGCGATCGGGTTCCGGTCCTCCTCGCCGACGGGCACGATGTGGTTCTTCAGCCGGTGCCGGTAGGGCAGGATCGTCACCGGGTCCCAGCCCGCACAGCCCTTGGCCACCCACGCGTCCAGGTCTTGGGGGAAGGGCAGGAAGCTGATGAGGGTGTTGTGCGAGGAGCAGCCGCCCAGCACCCGGGCGCGCGAGTGGACGATGTGCGAGTTGCCGCGCGGCTGTTCGACGGTGGTGTAGCCGTAGTCGTAGTCGGTCTCCAGCAGGTTGATCCAGTTGCGCAGCCGCAGCACGTTCTCGTCGCCGACGTCGCTGGGCCCGCCCTCGATGACGCAGACCCGGCAGTCGGGATCCTCGGTCAGCCGGTCCGCCAGCACGCAGCCCGCGGTGCCGCCGCCGACGATGACGTAGTCGTACGCGCTCTCGCTCATCAGGTGCCTCTCGTCCACCCGGCAGCCCCTCAGCCCTTGAACCAGCCGGAGGGGCCCGGCTTGAGGTTCTGGTAGATGTGCTTGGCCTCCTGGTACTCGCGCAGCCCGGTCGGGCCCAGCTCGCGGCCGATGCCGGAGCGGCCGAAGCCGCCCCACTCGGCCTGCGGCACGTACGGGTGGAAGTCGTTGATCCACACCGTGCCGTGCCGCAGCCGGTTCGCGACCCGCTGGGCGCGGCTCGCGTCGCTGGTCCACACCCCGCCCGCCAGGCCGTAGCGGGTGTCGTTGGCCAGCTCGACGGCCTCGTCCTCGGTGCGGAACCGCTCGACGGTGACCACGGGCCCGAACACCTCCTCCTGCACGACGCGCATCGAGCGGTCGCAGTCGGCGAAGACGGTCGGCAGCAGGAAGAAGCCGTCCGCCAGCTCCGGGTCGTCGGGGCGGCGGCCCCCCGTCACCAGCCGGGCCCCCTCCTCGCGGGCGATCTCCAGATAGCCCTCCACCTTGGCCCGGTGCTCGGCCGAGGACAGCGGCCCCGACTCGGTCATGGGTTCCAGACCGTTGCCCAGCCGGATGGCGGCGGCCCGAGCACCCAGCTCCTCCACGAACCTGTCGTGCACGCCGTCCTGGACGATCAGCCGGGAGCCTGCCGAACAGACCTGGCCCGAGTGCAGGAACGCGGCGTCCAGCGCGTAGTCGAGCGCCGCGTCGAAGTCGGCGTCCGCGAAGACCACGTTCGGGTTCTTGCCGCCCAGCTCCAGCGCGAGGTTCTTCACGTCGGGCGCCACGCTCCCCATGATCCCCCGCCCGGTGGACAGCCCGCCGGTGAAGGAGACCATGTCCACCTCGGGGTGCGCGGTCATCGCAGCACCCACGCTCGCCCCTGAGCCCAGCACCAGGTTGGCGACCCCGGGCGGGGCGCCCGCCTCCGCGATGAGGCGGACCATGGCGATCGTGGACAGCGGCGTCGTCTCGCTCGGCTTGAGGACGAAGGTGTTGCCCGCGGCCAGCGCGGGGGCGACCTTCCAGGACGCCTGGAGCAGCGGATAGTTCCACGGCGCGATCAGCGCGCACACCCCGATCGGGTGGTAGACGACGCGGCTGAGCACGTCGGGGCCGACGTCCACCACCCGGCCGCCGTCCTTGCCCGCGAGCTCCGCGAAGTAGCGGAAGGCGTTCGCCACGTCCTCGATGTCGATGCGGGCCTCGGCCAGCGTCTTGCCCGTGTCGAGGGTCTCGGTGCGGGCGATCTCCTCCTGGTCGCGCAGGAGGAGATCGTGGACGCGGTGGAGCACGTCGGCGCGGCGCCGGGTGGGGGCACCGGCCCACTCCTCCCGCTCGAAGGTCCGCCTGGCGGCCCGTACCGCCGCGTCGACATCGGTCTCGTCCGCCTCGTCGACCGTCGTGATCACGGAGGCGTCGAACGGGTTGACCACCTCCCGCCGCCCGCCCGCCGCGGCCTGCCGCCACTCCCCGTCGATGAACAGCTCCGCCATGACGTCCGTCTCCCTCGCTCGGCCCCGGCCGCTCCCGACCGGGCGTCGGCCCCGGCTTCCGTTCCTGCCCGGGCGTCGGCCCCGGCTTCCGTTCCCGACCGGGCATCGGCCCCGGCCTCCGTTCCCGACCGGAGGTGGGGCCGTTCCGACCGGAGGTGGGGCGGTCCCGGCCGGGGGATGGGACCGTTCCCGGCCGGGCGTCACGATGACGCGGGGCGGCGGCGACGGCCACGGGACGCACCGGGCGTGCACACGGGAGGGGCGATAGTCGGCACCGATGGGGCAACGCGGCGATCCCCCGTACGGACGCGGGCCCCGCAGCGTGCCGGGGGCGCCCACCGCCGACGCCCTCTCCCCCACCGGGCCTGCCTCTCCTACGCTGCGGGCATGAAATTCGGACTCCTCGGCACCGGGCCATGGGCACAGCGCACCCACGGGCCCGCCCTCGCCGCTCACCAGGACGTGGACCTCGTCGGCGTCTGGGGACGCCGCGCGGAGCCCACCGGCGCCCTCGCCCAGCAGCTCGGCACCCGCCCCTACGCCGACATCGACGCGCTGTTCGCGGACTGCGACGCGGTGGCCGTCGCCCTGCCACCCGACGTGCAGGCCCCACTCGCCGTGCGCGCCGCCGACGCCGGCTGCCACCTGCTGCTCGACAAACCCGTCGCCACGACACCCGAGGCGGCGCGCGCGGTGACCGAGGCGGTGGAGAGAGGCGGCCTCAGCTGCGTCGTCTTCTTCACCCTGCACTTCTCCGACACGACCGGCGACTGGCTGCGCGAGACGGCACGGCGGGGGGAGGCCGCCCGCGCCCGGTCCGAAGCGGGCTGGCAGGTGGGGCGGGCCGACTGGCTCTCCCCCGTCTTCGGCGGCGCCGACTCCCCCTACACCGCCTCACCCTGGCGGCAGGAGAAGGGCGCCCTGTGGGACGTCGGCCCGCACGCGCTGTCCGTACTGCTGCCGCTGCTCGGCGAGGCCGAGACGGTGACGGCCGCGCGCGGCGGGGTCGGCGACACCGTGCACCTGGTGCTGCGGCACGCCTCCGGCGCCTCCAGCACGTGCACGCTCAGCCACTCGGTGACCCCGGCCGCCGCCGGGGTCACCGCCGAGGTGCGGGGCGGGGCGGGGATCGCCGAACTCCCGCTCCGCGAGGAGGAACCCGCCGTCTCCTTCGGCCGCGCCCTCGACGCCCTGCTGGAGACGGCCCGTGCGGGCGGCGACCGGGACCACCCGTGCGGGGCACGCTTCGCGGAGGCCGTCACCTCGATCCTGCACCGAGCCCAGGAGCAACTGCCGGCTGTGTGACGGCCCTGTGTCCTGACGGCGGCAGCGCCCGCGAGCCCAAGCCCCCGGGGGGCGGCAGGGTTCGAGGTCCGTCAGCCAGGGCCCCGGCGGCTGGGGGAGCGGGTGGGCTCACTCGCGTCGCCGGGCCAGCAGGACGGTCGCGTACAGGTCGGGGTCCTCGGCGACGGTCGGTGTCAGGCCTRCCGCCGTCAGCAGGTGGGCGGCCGGCTCGGCCTGCCGGGTGCTGGTCTCGGTCAGCAGCACACCGCCCGGGGCGAGCCACGCGGCGGCGYCGGSGGCGCGGGCCAGGTCGAGACCCGAGCGGACCCGGGCGACGGTTTCGGCGAGGCCGTGGTGGCGCAGTTGGGCCGCGGCCAGCTCCAGTGCGAGCGGAACGCCCTCCAGGCGGGCGCACAGGCGGGCGGTCAGCCGCTGTTGGGCGTGGTCGCGTACGGGGGCGCCGACCGCCTCGGCGCGCTGTGCGAACAGCGTCACCGCGTCGGTCGCGGTCTCCAGCGGCGGCACGGTGAGGACCGTTTCAGCGGCGATGCCCAGTGGCTCCCGGCTGGTGGCCAGCACCCGCAGCCGGGGGCAGGCCGCCAAGAGCCGCTCGATCAGGTGACGGCACTGGGGGACGAGGTGTTCACACGAGTCGAGGACCAGCAGCACGGGCCGCTCCGCCACCCAGGCGCACAGTGCTTCCAGCGGCATGCGCGAGGTGTGGTCCGAGAGGCCGAGCGCGTCGGCGACCGTGGCGGCGAGCAGTTCGTCGTCCGGCAGCGGCCACAGGTCGGCCCAGTAGATGCCGCCGTCCGCCTCGGGGGTGTGGGCGGCGGCTGCCCGCAGGGCCAGCCGGGACTTGCCGACCCCGGCCCCGCCCACCAGGGTCACCAGCCGCTGCTCCCCGAGTGCGTGGCGTACCCGGGCCAGCTCGTCCACCCTGCCGACGAACGACGTTGTCTCCTCAGGGATGTTCTTCCGCACAGCTTCAAGTGTTCCCCCGATGCGCGGGCCCGGCGGCCACTTCGCGGTTTTCCGGAGGATGAACCGCCGCACTGTGCGGGGTTGCTGGGGTGGACTACGGTCAACTTGCAAGCGGTTTACGCTTATTCCACTCGATCGGGTGATGGTGTGGGGGTGGCGCAGCGCCACCCCCGGGGACGCTGCCTATGCTTACGGGCCGATTTCCCGGACTCCTACGGTCAGATTTCCCGGACTCCTACGGTCAGATTTCCCGGACTCCTACGGTCACAAGGTCATACGCGAGGGCACCGATGGCACCGCACAGGGACGAGAGCGCCCGCACGCTGACATCCGCGGCGGGGGAAGAGCCCCCGGGCGGCACCGTGCGCTCCCGTGCCGGTGACGGACAGACCGTGGTGGAGCTGCGCGGGGAGATCGATCTGGCCGTGGTCCTGGCCACCACACCCCAGCTCTACGCGCTCACCGCGGCACCCGCACGCCGCCTCGTCGCCGACCTGCGGCCCGTGACGTTCATCGACTGCAGCGGGCTCGCACTCCTGGTGGACATCCGCTCCCGGGTACTCGCGGGCGGCGGCACCTTCACCCTCGTGTGCGCGGACGCGCGCGTGCTGCGGCTGCTGCGGATCACCGGGCTGGCCGACGTCCTGGCGCCGGTACCCACGCCCCCGGGCGAGCCGGCCGACGGCCTACCCCGGGACGACGGGCGTGACGGCGCGCCCGCGGAAGAGGGGACCGGCGGCGCGCCTGTGGGCGAAGCGGCGGGCGGGGTCCTGGGGGACAAGGGAACCGACGGGGCCCTCCCGGAACAGCGGGCCCGCGGCGCCCTCACCGGCGAGGGGGCCGACAGCACTGGAAGCGCCCAGGGGCGGGAGACCTGACCAGGTCTCCCGCCCCTTCCGCTGGGCAGCCACCCCTGCGCGCCGGCACCGCGGCTACTTCTCCTTGCGCCCCTCGGCCTCGGCGTCATCCTGCTTGGCCTGCACCTCGGGGTCCAGCTTGGCGTCACCGCCGGCGGGCCCCGAGCCGTTCACGCTGGTGAGCGGCGCCCGGTCGCTGACCTCGGTGGCGGCCGGCGGCTCGACCAGCCAGTCCGGGTTGGCCTGCCGGTCCCACCAGCGCCAGGCCGCGTACGCGCCGCCCGCCACCAGACCGATCAGACCCGCACGCCAGACGAGGCGGCCGGTGCGGGACCTGCGACGGCGCCGGCGCGAGAGCTTCTCGATCTCCTCGGCCGTCACCTGGCCGCGCAGCGCGGCCACCGCGGCAGCGCCGCGCGCCACCGCTTCCTCACGGGCCGGCGCGGTGGCGGTGCGCACGTCCGCCACGGCGCTCTCGATCCGGGGGCCCGCGTAGTCGGCCGCCTTGCGGGCCGCCTTCCTGGTGCGCTTGGCGGCCCGGCCCGCGGCCTTGTCGACGTCGGCGGGGAGGGAGTCCCACGCCTGGGCGACCCGGGGCCCTACGTAGCTCTCGTAGCCTTCGCGTGCGGTGTGGCGTGCCTGTTCGGCGGCCTTGGAGACCTTGGGCCCCAGGCGCGCGCTCGCCTCCTGCGCGTAGCGCGCGGCGGTGTCCTTGGCCTGGCCGGCGTGGGGCTTCACCACCTCCGCTGCGTGGCGCACGTTCTCCTTGGCGGTGCCGGTCGCGGCGCGCACGCTTTCCTTGGCGGTCACGGTTCCTCCTCTTCGGTGGCTCATGACGTGGGGCAGTCTCTCCGAAAACGGAGGACAGGAAGTCGTTTTTCCACCCCTTTCGAAGATCATGCCTGGCAGACCGCTACCGGGTACCCCCGAGCGGGCATCCGGGTCAGCCTTCCTTCTCAGCGTCCGTGGGAGGATCGGGGGAGTCAACGCAGACAGATGGAAGGTAGATCGTGGCCGAGCAGCTCCACGCCACCCTGAAGACCAACCAAGGCGACATCCGGATCAAGCTCTTCCCGGACCACGCACCCAAGACGGTCAAGAACTTCGTCGAGCTCGCCGAGGGCTCCCGCGAGTGGACGCACCCGGCAACGGGCGCGAAGTCCACCGACCGGCTGTACGACGGCACGGTCTTCCACCGTGTCATCAGCGGCTTCATGATCCAGGGCGGTGACCCGCTGGGCAACGGCACCGGAGGGCCCGGCTACGAGTTCGGGGACGAGATCCACCCGGACCTGGCCTTCACCAAGCCCTACCTGCTGGCCATGGCCAACGCGGGCCCCGGCACCAACGGCTCGCAGTTCTTCGTCACCGTCGCGCCCACCGCGTGGCTGACGGGCAAGCACACCATCTTCGGCGAGGTCGCCGACGAGGCGAGCAAGAAGGTCGTCGACGCCATCGGCGGCACCCAGACCAACCCGCGTACCGACCGCCCCGTGAACGACGTGGTGATCGACTCCGTCGTGATCGAGCGCCAGTAGGCGCGCGAGCGGACGCGAGCAGACGCGAAAGAGGGAACCGTACGCCCCACCCGTCCGTACTCAGGGCGGGTGGGGTCGTGCGTGGGGGAGACTTGGAGGGGTGAGCGTGGCGCAGGAAGGACAGCCCGGGGGCGGGGCCGAGCGGGACGGCGATTCCGGCGGTCAGGGCGGGCAGCAGGGCCCCCAGCACTGTTACCGGCACACCGATCGGGAGACCGGTATCTCGTGCACGCGCTGCGAGCGGCCGATCTGCCCCGCGTGCATGGTGCCGGCCTCCGTCGGGTTCCAGTGCCCCGAGTGCGTCAGGTCGGGTTCGGGTACCGGGCACGGCCCCGGCGCGAACCGGCCGCGGACGGTGGCGGGCGGCCGGGTGACGGCCGATCCCCGGCTGGTCACCAAGGTGCTGCTCGGCATCAACGTGGCGGTCTTCATCGCCGTGCTGGCGGTCGGCAACCGGCTGCTGGATCGGCTGCTGCTGTTCGGGCAGGCGGTCACGGAGCCGTACGGGCCGCTGGAGGGCGTGGCCGAGGGCCAGTGGTGGCGGCTGCTGACCTCGATGTTCCTGCACCAGGAGTTCTGGCACATCGCCATGAACATGCTGGGCCTGTGGTTCCTGGGCCCGCCGCTGGAGGCGGCGCTGGGCCGGGTGCGGTTCGTGAGCCTGTATCTGCTCTCCGGGCTCGGCGGTGGCGCGGTCACCTTTCTGCTGGCGGCACCGCAGCAGGCCTCGCTGGGCGCCTCCGGTGCGATCTTCGGCCTCTTCGGGGCGACTGCGGTGCTGATGCGGCGGCTGCGCTACGACATGCGGCCCATCCTCATCCTGCTGGCGATCAACCTGGTCTTCACCTTCACGTGGCAGAACATCGCCTGGGAGGCACACGTCGGCGGCCTGGTGACGGGCCTGGTGCTGGCCTTCGCGATGGTGCACGCGCCGCGCGGGAAGCGGGCGCTGGTGCAGTACGGGACGGCGGCGCTGCTGCTCGCGGCGATCGTGGCGCTGCTCGTGGTGCGCACCCTCCAGCTCAGCTGAGCCCCGGGTTTTCCACAGCGTGTACGGGATCTTGTGCACGGTGTGGCATGCCCGCCCGAGATTCGCTCAGGCGTACGTTTCCCTTGGGATTACTGGCCGAACGGGTCTTCGTGCGCCATGCGTCCGGTCACATCGGCGTCAACGTCCTGAAAGTTATCCACAGATCTTGTGAGTTATCCAAGGCTGTGGATCAGCCTGTGGATAACTTTCATTTCCACTGGGTGGAGACGACGAAGCCCGTCGCGATGAAGCCGAAGCCCACCACGATGTTCCAGTTCCCGAGCGCCTCGATGGGCAGCGAACTGCTCGTGACGTAGAACACGACGATCCACGCGAGTCCGATCCCGAACATCGCCAGCATCAGCGGAGCCACCCAGCGGCGCCCACCACCGCGCAGGTCGATGCTGGTGGCCTTCTTCTCCGGCGGGGGCGTGAAGTCCGCTTTCTTTCGGATACGTGACTTCGGCACGAGAGACTCTCCTGTCGATGCGCTGCTGACCGCCGCACGGCCCACGGGGACGGTGGTCCGTTAGCGTAGTGCTTTCCCAGGGCGGAGGGAGACAAGGGTACGGTGACCAGAATGCATCTCCGACCTGCCCGGCTGGCCGCCATAGGCGTCTTCGCCCTCGCAGGCCTCATCTTCTGGGTCAGTTTCAACACCGCGCAAGGCACCAACCTGCGCAGCGACTCCTCGATGCTACGGCTGAGCGACCTCATCCAGGAACGCAGCAGACAGAACGCCGAACTCGACAGCCAGGCCGCCTCCCTGCGCCGCCAGGTCGACAACCTCGCCCGGCGTGACGACGGCAGCACCGAGGGACAGGACCGCGAACTGGCGGACCTGGAGAAGGGCGCGGGCCTCACGAAGCAGAAGGGCGAAGGGCTGACCGTCACCCTCGACGACGCCCCCACCAACGCCACCGCCAAGGTCCCGGGCCTCCCAGACCCGGCCCCCAACGACCTGGTCATCCACCAGCAGGACCTCCAGGCCGTCGTCAACGCCCTGTGGAAGGGCGGCGCCAAGGGCATCAAGGTGATGGACCAGCGGCTGATCTCCACCAGCGCCGTGCGCTGCGTCGGCAACACCCTCATCCTCCAGGGCCGCGTCTACTCCCCGCCCTACACCGTCAGCGCCGTCGGCGACCGCGACGAGCTGCAGCAGGCCCTCCGCTCCGCGCCCGCCATCCAGAACTACCTCGAATACGTCGACGCCTACGGCCTCGGCTGGAAAGTCGACGAGCACAAGGCGATGACTCTTCCGGGCTACTCCGGCACAGTGGATCTCCAGCAGGCCCAGCCCGTGGACTGAGCACGCCGAGTGGACCGAGCACGCCGACTGGTGGGGAGTGAGGCGGGTGGCGTTACGAGCGGTCGTCCGGAGCCTGAGTGAGACGTGCATCACCGTCGGCGTTCTGATCGTGCTCTTCGTCGTCTACCTCCTCTACTGGACGGGGCTGCGCGCCGAGCACGCCTCGGACGACGAGATCGCCCGCCTCCACAAGGAATGGGCCCAGGGCCCCACGGACCGCGCCCCCCGGAACGAGGGCACCGCAGGCGGCGGCCAGGACAGCGGCCACGACGGCGGCGCGGGAGGCGGCGCCGACGAGCTGGCGGGCGACGGCGGCGCCCCGGGCCCGGGCCCCTCGGCGTCCGGCCACCGGGCCGGCGAGTCCTTCGCCGTGATGTACATCCCCCGCTTCGGCGACGACTGGTCCAAGCCCGTGCTGGAGAACACCGCCACGGCCACCCTGCGCAAGGGACTGGGGCACTACGCCGGCTCCGCGCACCTCGGCGAGAAGGGCAACTTCGCCGTCGCGGGACACCGCCGCACCTACGGCGACCCCTTCAAGGACTTCCCCCGGCTGCGCCCCGGCGATCCCGTCGTCGTCAACGACGGCGACACCTGGTACACGTACACGATCACCGCCCGGCCCCACCGCACGCTCCCCGGCGACACCGGCGTCCTCGAGGCCGTGCCCGACCCCGTCGACGAGGCCGCCACCCCCTTCCAGCGTCCTGGCCGCTACCTCACCCTCACCACCTGCGACCCGGAGTGGGGCAGCAGCCACCGGCTGATCGCCTGGGGGCGGCTGGACGCGACCCGGCCCACCGCTGAGGGAAAGCCGGACGCGCTCACCCGCGAAGGCCGCTGAAGCCGTACCCTGGCGCCGTTACTCTGGGGTGGGCCGAGAGGCACGCGTGCCCGAGGCGGCGCGGGAGGAGAGAGGACGGCATCGCGGGATGTACGGCTGGATCTGGCGGCATCTGCCCGGCAACGTGTTCGTGCGCATACTCATTTCGACCGTGCTGGTGGTCGGCGTCGTCTTCCTGCTCTTCCAGTACGTCTTCCCGTGGGCGGAGCCCATGCTGCCGTTCAACGACGTGACCGTCGACGGCGCGGCCGGACACCCGGGAACCGCTGTCGCCGGAGGTATCGCGTGAGCGCCCGCATCCTGGTCGTGGACAACTACGACAGCTTCGTCTTCAACCTCGTCCAGTACCTCTACCAACTCGGGGCCACCTGCGAGGTCGTCCGCAACGACGAGATCGAGCCCCGGCACGCCGTGGGCCCCTCCGCCGCGCACGGCGGCGGTGAACAGGGCTTCGACGGCGTGCTCCTCTCCCCCGGGCCCGGCGCACCCGAGGACGCCGGGGTCTGCATCAGCATGGTCCGGCACTGCGCGGAACGCGGCCTCCCCGTCTTCGGCGTCTGCCTGGGCATGCAGGCGATGGCCGTCGCCTACGGCGGCGTCGTCGAGAGGGCCCCCGAACTCCTGCACGGCAAGACCTCGGTGGTCTCCCACACGGACACCGGCGTCTTCAGCGGCCTCCCCTCGCCCTTCACCGCCACCCGCTACCACTCGCTGGCCGTACGCCCCGGCACGGTGCCCGACGCGCTGGACGTCACCGCGTGGACGGCCCCCGGCGGCGAAGCCGTCGACGGAGCCGGACTGGTGATGGGCCTGCGCCACCGCGAACTGCCCGTCGAAGGCGTCCAGTTCCACCCCGAGTCGGTCCTCACCGAAGGGGGCCACCGCATGCTCGCCAACTGGCTGGTGCGGTGCGGCGACACCGGCGCCGTGGAGCGTTCGGCACAGCTGGGGGCACCTCCCGGACGAAGTCTGGGGGAAGGGGTGCCCAGGGCCGTCGGTCTGGGGACGGTCACCGGGTGACGACCGGCCACGGCGAGGGTGCGCGGGGCGCGGGGAGCGACCGGGGCACCGAGAACGCCGGGGGAGGGCACGGTGCGGCGTACGACCCGTACCGTGCGGCCATCGACGCCCTCGACGACCCGCTCAACGACCCGCTGCCGGC
>NZ_JASKYT010000146.1:0-18317 GCF_041028275.1 Streptomyces sp. PU-14G | reverse complement strand
CCGTGAACAGCGCCGCGTCGACGGGCACCTCGGCGGCTCCGGTCAGCAGGGTCGCCGGGCCACGGTAGAAGTTGTCCATGAGGCCAGTGTGGCAGCGGGGGCCCGGCTCGGCAGCACCGTCGGCTGCCGCCCGGTCGGGCCCCGGACCGACAGAGCCTTCGCGGGGCGCGGGACCTACGGCCGGTGTGCGGGCACCGGCCCTTCGCCGGAGACCTCGACCGGGCCGAAGCCGCTGCCGCGGATGGCGATCCGGCCCTCCCGCCCGTCGATGAGCCGCAGCCGGGCCGTGTCCCCCTCCACCCGCCGCCCGCGGGAGCGGGCGGCGGGGTCCGACGGCCGAGCCGACGTGCGCTGGGGGTCAGTTCGCCTTGCAGGCGTTCTGCGAGGCAGGGCTCAGCAGCGCGACGATCGGGTTGCCGCAGACGTTCAGACCGAGGTCCAGGACGTCCGGGTCGTTGTACTGGCCCGGGTGCGGGTCGCTGCTGGCGGCCGTCGCGGTGCCCGCGGTCCCGCCGAGCACCGCGACGGCGCTGAGCAGGCTGGCTGCGATAGCGGTACGAATACGCATGTTCGCTCCCATGAGAGGTAGCTGTTGTCTCCACGTCCACCGTGGAGGCATGGGTACGTAGCGCGCATTTCGGACTACTCCGGGCGTGTGCCCGCGCTGGTACCGTGCCTGACGAGGCGCAGAGAAGGGGGCGCGCATGAGCGGGAAAAGGCCGCGCATGAGCGGAGAACGGCCGCGCGCGGGCGGGGAAGGCCAGTCCGCGCGGAGCCCGGAGTGGCGCGCACCGGACGCGGGCGCCCGAAGCAAAGGACAGCGGGCCGAGGAGGCGCTGCTGCCCGGGAGCGAGCCCGTCGAGGAACCGGGAAGCAACCCGGCCGCAGGCCCGAAGAACGTCCTGTGCCGCATGTGCGGCCAGCCGTTGCGCGACCGCGACTCCCGCCTCTGGGGGCTGGGACCCGCCTGCCGCCACAAGCTCGCCGTGCGGACCGCGCCCGTGCCGCCCGCACAAGAGGTCGCACAGGACGCGCTGCCGGGACTGTGAGCCGCGGCCCGCCCGGGCCGGGAGGAACCCCGGGCGCGCCCCCGCACGTTCCCGGGGCGGAGTGGCGATCATGGTGCTCAGAGCCACCCGGCGAAAGGCGACTGACGTGTCACAGCCACCGGACCCCGACCGTCACCGACGCGACGCCCCCCGCTCCCGCCGAAGGCCCCGCGCCGGCACCGAGCCGGTGACCGCACGCAGCGATCTGCCGCTGCGCACGCTGCTGTCGTCCGTCGGCATCCCCCTCTTCGCCGCGGCGACCGCCCTTCTCGCCTGGTGGGCGGCCTCCTCGGGCCCGCACAGCTCACCGAGCGACCGCGTGCTGAGCGTGCTGGCGGCGCTGTGCGGGGTACTGACCCTGGGCGCGGCCGTCGACCTGTTCGTGGTGCGCCGCCGCCGCGCGCAGGAGCGCGCCTCCCGCTGACCGCCTCCCGCTGACCCCCGCGCCGCGACCGTCCCGCAACGCCGCTCATCAGCCCACGGACTCGCCCGCGTGCGGGCTCACCACCCCGGCCGCGATCAGCGCGAACAGGACCAGGCCCAGCACGATGCGGTAGAGGACGAACGGCATGAAGCTGCGGGAGGAGATGTAGCGCATGAACCATGCGATGACCGCATAGGCCACCACGAACGCCAGCACCGTGGCGAACAGCGTCGGCCCCCAGGAGACGTGGCCCTCGCCGATCTCCGCCAGCTCGAACAGGCCCGAGGCCAGCACGGCGGGCACCGCCAGCAGGAACGAGTAACGGGCCGCCGCCTCACGCCGGTACCCCATGAACAGGCCGCCGCTGATCGTGGCCCCCGAGCGGGAGACGCCGGGCACCAGCGCCAGCGCCTGCGCGCACCCGTAGAGGAGCCCGTCGCGGACGGTGAGCTGTTCCAGTGACTTGCGCTCCCGCCGCGCCCGGTGACGGCCGCCTCGCGCGTCGCGGGCCGCCATCCGGTCTGCGACACCGAGGACGATGCCGAGCCCGACGAGCGTGGTGGCGATCAGCCGCAGATCGCGGAACGGGCCCTCGATCTGGTCCTTGAAGGCCAGCCCGAGCACCCCGATGGGGATCGAGCCGACGATGACCAGCCAGCCCATCTGCGCGTTGTGGTCCCGCCGGGCCTCCCTGCTGTGGAGTGAGCGGAACCAGGCGGCCAGGATGCGGCCGATGTCCTTGCGGAAGAAGATGAGCACCGCCGTCTCGGTGCCGATCTGGGTGACGGCGGTGAACGCGGCGCCCGGGTCCTTCCAGCCGGCGAAGGCCGCCACGAGGCGCAGATGGGCGCTGGAGGAGATCGGGAGGAACTCGGTCAGTCCCTGGACGAGTCCGAGGACGAAGGATTCAAACCAAGACATCTGCGGTGGGGCTCGTCCCTGTGGTCGTCGGTGTCAGCGGTGGTGGGCGGAGGCCCTCACCGCCGCCGCGCGGTCGTGCGCGGCCTCGGGCTCCGCCCCGTCGTCGGCGCCGGCCGTGGCAGCCGTGGCGGCCGGCCCCGTCGCGTCCGTCGCCGGGCCAGGTACGTCTGTCGCCGGGCCAGGTGCGTCCGTCGCCGCGCGGTGCGGCCGCGCGGCGTCTCGCGCTCCGTCCGGCGCGGCTTCCCCGCGGCGCAGTTGAGCCCGCTTGCGCCAGGCGAAGACGGCCCCCGCAAGGCCGGAGAGCGCGATGAAGCCGAAGGAGGCGAGGAAGACGGGCGAGGTCGGTGTCGCCGCGCTGGAGCCGGCGATCACGTACGCCGCCGTGTTGGGCACGGAGCCCACGGCTGTCGCGGCGAGGAAGGCGATCCAGCGCATGCGGGAGACGGCGGCGCCGTAGTTGGAGGCCGCGAACGGCACGCCGGGCAGCAGTCTGATCACCAGCATGGAGCGGAAGCCGTGCTTGCTCAACTGCCGGTCGGCGGCCGTGATCCAACGGCCGCGCAGCAGGGTGCGCAGCGCGTCCTGGCCCAGCAGCCGGCCGAGTCCGAAGGCGATGCCCGCGCCGATCACCGTTCCGGCCGTGGCCGAGAACGTGCCCGCCTGGGCGCCGAAGAGGACGCCCGCCGCGACGTTGAGCACGGGGCGTGGCACGAACGCCGCCGTGCACAGCCCGTAGGCGGCGCCGAAGAGGGCGACGGCGGCCCCGCCGGCGACCTGGGGCGGCCAGCCGTGGGAGAGCAGGCGCTGGGGCTCATACAGCAGCATCGCCGTGGCCGCGCCGCACAGAAGGACGGCGAGGAGGGCGAGGCGGGTCCAGGGAGAGAGCAGCGTCTGGGCGAGACGGCCGGGGAGTCCGTCTGGCTGCGTGGCGGGGACGGGCACGTGGGGAGCGTAACCGACGAACCGGTCCTTCCGCCGTTCGAAGGCGTGCGGAAAGTCCGAAAGATTCCCTCCCGGAACGGTGTTCGCCCACCGTCCACCCCGCTTCCACCTGTGCGGAAGGCGACCGCGCCGGGCCTGCGGCCGACTTGGCGAAAACCGTTCGACGGGCGCCAGCCGGCTCGGGGATGATCGGACGGTGTTCCGGCAGCTCGACATTCCGACTCCGGCCGCGGTCGCGGCCGGTGCCCGGGCTGCCGCCTTCCTGACGCGGGACGTGTCCGCCTGCCCCCTGCTGTGCGGCGCCGACGGCCGCCGACGCTGACCCTTCCCGGACCGCACCGAGGACCCCACGGGGAAGGGTCGGTCCTCCCCGGGGTCCCGCTCGCCACCCCGTCACGGCCCAGGAGGGCACCCGTGTCCGCGTACACCCGTCCGCACCCGCTTCCGCACCTGACCATCGGCACGCTGGGGCCCAGGGGGCACGGCAAGACCACGCTCGCCAGGGCGCTCTCGGCCGCCCGGCCCTGCGCCCTCCGCGCCGCTCCCGACCTGTACCGGCGGCGGTTCGGCTACGCCACCGACACCCGGCGCTACACCGTGCTCGACCCCGCCGACGACCCGGACCGTTTCGACCCCGCCGACGACCCGGATCGTCTCGACCCCGCTGACGACCCGGACCGTTTCGACGGCGCCGACGACCCGGCCCGTCTCGACGGCGCCCTGCTGGTCGTCTCCGTCCTGGAGGGCGCGAGGACCGGCGCCGCCGCTCACCTCGCACACGCCCGCCGGGCGGGTCCGCTCCCGCTCGTCGTCGCCCTCACCAAGGCCGACCAGGGCAGCGACGAGCTGACCGACCTGGTGGAGGCCGACGTACGGGCCCTGCTGACGGCGCACGGTCACGCGGGGGACACGCTCCCCGCCGTCCGGGTCTCGGCGCTCGGCTCGCTGGCCGGCGACCCGCGCTGGCGGGGCGCCACCGAAGCGCTGCTCGACGCCGTCGACACCTACGTCCCCCTGCCGGGGGGCGGGGAAGGGAGAAGGGGGCCCCGCGACCCCCGCCCGGTCGGGTGATCCCTCGCCACCCGCACAATGGGACGGTGGACACCGAGCCCGACGGGGAACATCTGCCCCGCACCCGAACCGTCGCCGGCGGCGCGGCCAAGCTGATGCCGGACATCGACCGGCCGCGGGGCTGGCTGCTGACCCTGGACGGCGCCCCGCAGTCCTACGTCGACCTCGACGCGCCCGAGCACCTGGAGTTCGAGTACGCGCGCCGTGTCGGCCATCTGCTGGACCTGGCGGCGGCCCCCGGAGAACCGCTGGACGTGCTCCACCTCGGCGGCGGCGCCCTCACGCTGCCCCGCTACCTGGCCGCGACCCGGCCGGGCTCCGGGCAGCGCGTGGCCGAGCCGGACGCGGAGCTGGCCGCCTTCGTCACCGCGTACCTGCCGTTGCCCGCCGGCGCGGACATCCGCGTGGAAGCCGCCGACGGGCGGGCGATGCTCGAAGGCGCCCCCGACGCCTGCGCCGACGTGGTGATCTCCGACGTCTACGGAGGCTCGCGGATGCCGGCCCACCTGACCACCCTCTCCTACGCCCGGCAGGCGGAGCGGGTGCTGCGCCCCGGTGGGACGTACGTGGCCAACCTCGCCGACGCGGCGCCGTTCCGCTTCCTGGGCTCCCAGCTGGCGACCTTCGCGGCGGTCTTCCCCTGGCTGGCGCTGCTCGCGGAGCCCTCCGTACTGCGCGGGCGGCGGTTCGGCAACGTGGTGCTGCTCGCCTCGCGCCACGAGCAGGCCTGGGAAGAGCTCGCACGGCGCTGCGCGGCCGATCCGTTCCTCGCACGGGTGGTGCACGGGCCCGAGCTGCGGCGGCTGGCCGAGGGCGCGCGCCCCGTCGAGGACGGCGACGCCGTGCCCTCCCCGCAACCGCCGGACGGCGCCTTCAGCATCGGCTGAGGGCGCCGTCGGGGGCCTGGGCGCCGCAGGGGGCGCCCCGGAGGGCGTAGCGGATCAGCCGCGCGGCTCCTCGCCGCCGGCCGGCGCCTCGTAGTTGCGGAGGCTGCCGGTGATCTTCTTGATGGTGGCCTCGGAGAGCTCGTCCTTGACGCCCGCGTCGGTGTAGAGAACGAAGATGGCCAGGTCACCGTTGGTGTTGATCCAGGAGACCGTGACGGCCTTGCCCGCGCTCGTGGAGCACTTGTCCTCCTTGGGCGCTCCGGTGACGGTCGCGGTGGCGGTGTGGCCCTTGATGCCGTGCTCGTTCTTGAACGCCTTCGGCTTGGAGACCTTGAGGGTGCCCTTCTGCTTCTGGTCGTAGCCCGCGATCACGAAGTTGCCCGCGGCTATCTTCGCGGCCTCCTTGGTGTTCTTCGAGCCCTGCCCGCCCTTGGTGCCCACGGCGGCGCGGCTGGACTCCTTGCACCAGTTGTCCTTGTAGTAGGCGGGCGCGGACATGGCGACCAGGACCTTGCCCTTGTCGTCCTCGAAGCCGGTGATGGTGCCCTGGCTCTCGACGGTCCAGTCGTCGGTGTCGGGGACGTCGAAGGCGGAGTACCACTTGGGGTTGATGACGGTTTGCCAGCCGGCGACGACGGGCTCCGAGGGGTCCTTCGCGTCGTCCTCGCCGCCTCCGCCACCGCCGGGGTCGGCCTTCTCGGTCTTCTTCGGCTCCTTCGCCGCGGTGGGTGAGGTGGACTTGTCGGCCTCGTCCTTCTTGCCGTCGTCGTCCCCGCCGATGAGCATGAAGCCCGTCACCGCGGCTGCGGCGACCGCCACCGCGACGGCGGCCGAGATGATGACCGTCTTCTTCCGGCCACCGCCCCCGCCGCTCTTGGGCGGCTGCGGGCCTCCCGGGACACTGGCCGGACCCCACTGTCCGGAACCGGCGGCGCCGGGCTGCTGCCCGTACGGGTACGGGGGCTGACCGGGCTGGCCCTGCTGCCCGTAGCCCGGCTGGTCCGTGGGCTGCTGCCCGTAGCCGGGCTGCCCGGCGGGCTGTTGTCCGTAGCCGGGCTGGCCTGTCGGCTGTTGTCCGTAGCCGGGCTGGCCCGACGGCTGCTGCTGCCCGTAGCCGGGCTGCTGGTAGGGGTTCGGCTGTTGATAACCCGGCTGCTGGTACGGGTTCGGCTCCCCCGGGTTCTGCTCGCCCCCGGGCTGCTGCTGTCCTGGCCACATGGCCGACAAGCCTATGGTGCGACAACCGCGCGGAACACGGCCGCCCTCGGATCGGTACCGACCCGCTACACGACAGGAGTCGGAGCGCGACGAAGAACCGCACCACTCATCGGTTACCCGGTGGTAACGTGCGGGCATGACGACAGAGTCACAGCCGGACATAGGCGCATTGATGACGGCATCCGTGCCGATGGCCCGCACCCTGAAGCTCGAGTACCTCGAGACCTCGCCCGAGCGGGTCGTCGTCTCGCTGCCCGACCAGAGCGAGTACCACAACCACGTGGGCGGCCCCCACGCGGGAGCGATGTTCACTCTCGCCGAGTCCGCGAGCGGTGCGGTGACCCTCGCCGCCTTCGCGGACCAGCTCTCCCGGGCGGTGCCGCTGCCGGTGCACGTCGAGATGGACTTCAAGAAGCTCGCCAAGGGCGTCCTCACCGCCACCGCCGAGCTCGGCCGCCCGGCTGCCGACGTGGTCGCCGAGCTGGACCGGGGGGAGCGCCCCGAGTTTCCGGTCAAGGTCGCCCTCACCAGGGCCGACGGCGCCGTCACCAGCGAGATGACCATCGTGTGGACGCTGCGGCCGAACGGCTGACCCGCCGCACCCACGGACCAGGAGCGTGCGCCGGTCGGCGCGATCCCGTCGGCGCACGCCCGCCAGCCGTCGAGTAGGCTTCCGAACTCGAGCCCGAATGCCGTGGAAGGAAGCCGTAGTTGCACATCCAGGAGTGGCTGGAGCACATCCCGGCCGTCAGCGTGTACCTCCTGGTGGGGGTCGTCATCGGCCTGGAGAGCCTGGGCATCCCGCTCCCCGGCGAGATCGTCCTGGTCAGCTCCGCGCTGCTCGCCTCACAGCAGGGCCACATCGACCCGGTCGTCCTGGGCGTGAGCGCGACCGCGGGCGCCATCATCGGTGACTCGATCGGTTACGCCATCGGCCGCAAGGGCGGCAAGCCGCTGCTGGAGTGGCTGGGCCGCAAGTTCCCCAAGCACTTCGGCCCCGCACACGTGGCCACCGCCGAGCGGTCCTTCCAGCGCTGGGGCATGTGGGCGGTCTTCTTCGGCCGCTTCATCGCACTGCTGCGCATCTTCGCCGGACCCCTGTCGGGCGTGCTGAAGATGCCGTACTGGAAGTTCCTGACGGCCAACGTGCTGGGCGGCGCGGTCTGGGCGGGCGGCACGACGGCGGTCATCTACTACGTCGGCATCGTCGCCGAGGCGTGGCTCAAGCGCTTCTCGTGGCTGGGGCTGGTGGCTGCCGTGCTCATCGGCGTCGCCTCCATGGTCATCGTCAAGCGCCGTTCGGCGAAGGTGGCCGCCGCCTCGGCGGAGGAAGACCCCGCAGGTGCCGCCCAGGGCGACACCCCGGGCGCCACCGAGGGGGCCGCCGCGGACGGGGCCGCCACCGACGGGACTGTGGCGGACGACGGCCGGGCCCCTGGCCCTGTCGCGGGCGCGGCCGACAAGGCGGCCCCCGCTCCGGCCCCGGCCGGGGACTGAGGCCTCGGCGCGCGAGCGTCGGCGGGGCACGGCAGCGAGTGGAAACAGGACGCGGAGCGGAGAGCGGCGTGGCGGAGCGAGGGCTGACAGTGAACGTCGGAGGGCATGAGCCCCGCCTGGACGCCGACGCGTTCTGTGCGCCGGCCTCCGTGGTCGCCGGTGAGGTCACCATGGCCGCCGGATCGAGCCTGTGGTACGGAGCGGTGCTGCGCGCCGACGCGGGGCCGATCGTGCTGGGAGAGGGCAGCAACGTGCAGGACAACTGCACCGTCCACGGCGACCCCGGCTTCCCCGTCACCATCGGGGAGGGCGTCACCGTCGGGCACAACGCCGTGCTGCACGGCTGCACCGTCGAGGACGAGGTCCTCATCGGCATGGGCGCCACCGTCCTCAACGGTGCCCGGATCGGCGCCGGCTCCCTCGTCGCGGCCCAGACCCTGGTGCCCCAGGGCATGGTCGTCCCGCCCGGCTCTCTGGTGGCGGGCGTGCCCGGCAAGGTGCGAAGGGAGCTGACCGACGAGGAGCGCGAGGGCATCAGGTTCAACGCGACCGCCTACGTCGAGCTCGCCAAGCAGCACCGCGAGGCCGCGGTCGGCGAGGGAACCGCCGGGTCCTGAGGCGCGCCCCCGGGTTACCCGTGAGGAACCTCACCGGGGGCCGCCGTCCGCGCGGACGCTACCGTGACGACGTGCCATCGATCCAGAACACGTTCTCGTTCCTCACCTCCCGTGCGCTGCACGGGGTCTGGCGGCGCGTCCAGGAGGCAGGCGCCGTCACGGCCCGGCGCCCGGGCCCTTACGCGTTCCGCAGGATCGGGACCGGCACCCGGCTCGCCTTCCCGCAGGGCACTCTCTTCGGCACGCCGTGGATCGAGTTGGGCGACCACTGCGTCGTCGGCCAGGACGTGACGCTGACCGCCGGGATGATGCCGGACCTCGACCTCGGGCCCGACACCGTGCTGCGGCTCGGCAACGGCGTGGTCCTGGGGCGGGGCAGCCACATCATCGCGGACACCCGCGTGAGCGTCGGAGACGACGTCTTCTGCGGTCCGTACGTCTACATCACCTCGACGAACCACTCCTACGACGACCCGGCGCGTCCCGTCGGCAAGCAGTGGCCGCGCACGGCTCCGGTGGAGATCGGTTCCGGTAGCTGGATAGGCGCTGGTGCCGTCATCCTGCCCGGCGCCGCTCTGGGACGGAACGTCGTGGTGGCGGCGGGTGCCGTCGTACGGGGGGAGGTGCCCGACCACGCGGTGGTGGCCGGTGCCCCCGCGAAGGTGGTGCGGCGGCTGGATCCGGAGGCGGGCTGGCAGCCGCCGCTGCGCACGCCGGCGCCTATGCCGGTTCCCGAAGGTGTCACTCCCGAGCAACTGGTGGCGCTGGCCGATCTGCCCGAGCAGCCCGGAGACGGGAAGTGAGGCGCCGGCGGCCCGCACCGTCAGCCCGAGGCGAGCAGCACGGTGCCCAGCAGTGCCAGCCCGGCGCCCGTGGTCTGCACGGCACGCAGTCTCTCCTGGAGCACACCCCGCGCCGCCAGCGCGGTGACCACCGGATAGAGCGAGGCCAGTACGGCGGCGACGGTGACGGGGCCGTGCTGGGCGGCGACCGCGTAGGTGCCGTTGGCGGCGACGTCCGCGAGGCCGACGAAGGCCAGTGCGGGCAGCGATGCCCACACCGCCCGCATGCCCCCCTCCGGCAGCGCGGGGGTGCCCCTGCGCACCGAGGCGTAGAGCGCTCCGCCGCCCACGACGACGTTGACGACCCGCTGGACGAACAGCGTCAGGAAGAGTCCGTCGACGGTCGGCGAGGCCTCGGCGACCAGGCTCATCGTCGCGCCGAAGCCGAAGGCGGCCACCAGGGTCAGCAGGACCGTCCGCTGCCGCACGGGCGCTCCGCCGCCGCCCACGCCGCCCGCCAGCACCACACCGGCGACGGCGACCAGGGTCCCGATCACCTGCACGAGGCCGGGCCGCTCGTGGTGCAGCACCATGCCGACCGCCACCGGAACCGCGACGCTGCCCAGGGTGGCCACGGGGGAGACCACCCCCATCGGGCCGATGGCCAGCGCGCGGTAGAAGCACAGCATGGAGACGGGCCCGATGGCTCCCGCCGCCACCGCGCACCACAGCAGCCGGGCGTCCAGCTCGCTCCAGGCGCCCGTGGCCGCCACGACGACCGCGAGCACCGCGCAGGCGGCGCCCTGGGAGACGACGACCACCGTCAGCTCCCGCATCCGCTTGCTGAGCAGCCCCCCGCCGAAATCGGCCAGCCCCCACAGGAGGCTGGTGGCCAGGGCGAAGACAGCGGTCATGGCGGAACCCCTCGCAGTACAGTGTGGTGAACGCTCAAGTCCAGCACACCGTAGTTCAACACAGTGCACTCTGTCATTGATTATTTTGGATGGTGCGGAACACCGTGACGGACCTCGACCAGCTCACGCAAGGCCTCGCCCGCAACCTGAAGAGCCTGCGGGCCGAGCGCGGCTTCACCCTCGACGCCCTCGCGGCGCGCGCCGGCGTCAGCCGCGGCATGCTCATCCAGATCGAACAGGCGCGCACCAACCCGAGCGTCGGCACCGTCGTCAAGATCGGAGACGCCCTCGGCGTGAGCATCACCTCGCTGCTGGACTCCGACCAGGAACCGCAGGTCAGGATCGTCCCGCCCGAGCAGGCCATCCGCCTGTGGTCCACCGACACCGGCAGCCACAGCACCCTGCTGGCCGGCACCGAGGCGCCCGGGCCGCTGGAGCTGTGGCACTGGAGACTCATGCCGGGCGACGCCAGCACCTCCGACCCGCATCCGCCCGGCACCACCGAACTCGTCCACGTCACCGCAGGCACCCTCACCCTCGACGTGGACGGCGCCGGGCACGCCCTCCCCACCGGAACCTCCGCCTGCTTCGAGTCCCACGTCCCGCACGGCTACCGCAACGACGGCACCGAACCCGTGGAGATGACGATGGCCGTCTCGGTGCCCGAACCGCGCTGACACCCCGCCCCGCTCCCGCTAGGGTGCCTGCCATGCGAGCGCCCATCGGAGACTTCGACAACGCAGTGCCCGCCCCCGACGCACTGGACCGGCTCACCGCGCCCGTGGCCGCGGCCGTCCGCGACTGGTCGGGCACCGTCACCGCCGACCAACTGCTGTACGTGGACACCGACCCGGCCAAGGCCGACACCGCCGTCTTCGTCGAGACGTACGGGCAGGACCTCTTGGGGGCCTCGGCCAACTGCGTCGTCGTGGCGGCCAAGCGCGGCGGCGAACGGGCCCTCGCCGCCTGCCTCGTCCCCTCCTCCGCCCGCCTCGACGTCAACGGCGCCGCCCGGCGCGGCCTCGGCGCCCGCAAGGTGTCCTTCGCGCCGCACGAGACAGCCGTCGGCGAGACCGGCATGGAGTACGGCGGCATCACCCCCGTCGGACTGCCGGCCGACTGGCCCCTCCTGGTGGACGCCGAGGTCGCCGCGCTGCCGTGGGCGCTGATCGGCAGCGGCAGCCGCAGGGGCAAGCTGATCGTGCCGGGCAAAGCACTGGCCGCCCTGCCGGGCGCCGAGGTCGTCGAGGGCCTGGGCCAACGCGGCTGACGTCCGGCCCGATCGCGGCGCCCGGCTCAGGCCTCGGTCGCGAGGTTGGCGCGCACGTCCAGCGAGAGCGGGATCGAGTGCTCGGCGAAGCCCAGGGACCTGTACAGCCGTTCGGCGTCCGGTGACGCGTGCAGGTCCACACGGGTCACCCCGCGGCGCGCGAACTCCGCCAGCATCGCCTCGGTCGTCGCCCGCGCATGGCCCCGCCCGCGGTAACGCGCGTCCGTGCACACGTTGAAGACGAAGCCGAACAGCCCCAGCGGGCTCACCGGTGCGGGCAGCCGCTCCTCGACCCGGCCCACCGCGCACGCCGCCAGGTGGGCGGGTTCGCCGGGGGTGTCACCGTCCACCACGAACGCCAGCAGCGGCGAGGACTCCTGGGCGAGCTGCCGATGTGCCACCCGCACGGCCTCCTCCTCCCAGGGGCCGGGCTCGTCCTTCCCGTGCATCTCGGCGAACATGAGGCGGCGCAGCCGCACGATCTCCCTCGCGTCGTGCGGTGTGGCCCTGCGTGTGATGCTCATGCCGGGACTCCCTCCTCCGCCTTGCGAGAGCACGCACGCACCGGAGCCCGCTCCCTGATCCAGCCAGATCCAAACGAAAGACCCTAGCGCACGCCCGGCTCAGCCGAGCCGGGGGATCTCGATCGCCGGACAGCGGTCCATCACCATCCGCAGCCCCGCGGCCCGGGTGCGCGCGTAGGCCGCCTCGTCCACCACGCCGAGCTGGAACCAGACCGCAGCGGCGCCGATCGCCACCGCCTCGTCGGCCACCTGCCCGGCCAGGTCGGAGTTGACGAAGACGTCGACCACGTCCACGGGGAAAGGGATCTCCCCCAGGTCGGCGTAGCCCCGCTCCCCGTGCACCGTCTCCGCCTTCGGATGGACGGGCACGATCCGCTTGCCGTAGCGCTGCAGCACCTCGGCCACCCCGTGGGCGGGCCGCGCGGTGTTGCCCGACAGGCCGACGACAGCCCAGGTGTCGCCGAGCTGTGTGAGGATGCTCCGAACCGTCGCGGAATCGCCGTACATGGTCTCGTCTCCTTCGTCGTGCCTCGCCTCGGGTGCGCTGCCTGCGGCAACGGCGGCAGCCCCGCGCGGATTCCCGCAGGGCGGGCCATAGGCTGGCCGGATGCAGCAGGAGCAGCCCGCGGGGCCCGAGAGTTACGCGACCGTCGCCGCCGAGGGCGTGCACGAGACCGAGGTCAACCGCTCGCGCTTCCTGTGCGCCCTCGCACCCGCCGCCACCGAGAGCGAGGCGCAGGAGTTCATCGCCCGCGTCCGCAAGAAGCACCCCGGGGCCAACCACAACTGTTCCGCCTACGTCATCGGCCCCGGAGCGGACATCCAGAAGGCGAACGACGACGGCGAGCCGGGCGGCACCGCAGGCGTCCCCATGCTCCAGATGCTGCTGCGCCGCGAGGTCCGCTACACGGTCGCCGTCGTCACCCGCTACTTCGGCGGCGTCAAGCTCGGCGCGGGCGGTCTGATCCGCGCCTACGGCGGCGCCGTGGGCGCGGCCCTGGACGCCCTGGGCACCGTCACCCGGCGCCGTTTCCGGCTGGTGACCGTCACCGTGGGACACGAGCGGGCGGGCCGGCTGGAGAACGACCTGCGCGCGACCGGGCGGGAGGTGCGCGACGTGCGGTACGGGACCGAGGTCACCATCGAGCTCGGACTGCCCGAGCGGGAGCTGGAAGCCTTCCGAGGCTGGCTCGCCGACGCCACCGCGGGGAGCGCGGGGATCCAGGTGGGCGGCGAGGCGTTCGGAACCGTATGAGCCACCGTATGAGCCGCCGTATGAGCCGCCGTATGAGCCACCCGACCCACGAAGCGCGGACGCGCTCCGCGCGGCGGATCCGCCGGGTGGCGGCCCGCGTTGTCAGTGGCGGGTCCTAAGGTCGTTGACCATGCGTCTGCTGCACACCTCGGACTGGCATCTGGGCCGGAGTTTCCACCGCGTGAGCCTCCTCGACGCCCAGCGCGCCTTTCTCGACCACCTGGTCGCCACCGCGCAAGAGCGTGCGGTGGACGCCGTCCTCGTCGCCGGCGACATCTACGACCGCGCCGTGCCCTCACTGGCCGCCGTCGAGATGTTCGACCACGCCCTGCACCGCCTCGCCGAACACGGCATCCCCACCGTGATGATCTCGGGCAACCACGACTCGGCCCGGCGCCTGGGAGTCGGCTCGAAGCTGATGGGCCGCGCGGGCGTGCACCTGCGCACCGACCCCGAGGAGTGCGGCACCCCGGTCCTGCTGCCGGACGGTGACGGGCACGGCGAGGTCGCCGTCTACGGGGTGCCCTACCTCGAACCCTCCCTGGTGCGCCACGCCCTCGGCGCCGGCACGGGCAGCCACACCGCCGTGCTGCGCGCCGCCATGGACCGGGTGCGGGCCGACCTGGCCACCAGGCCGGCGGGCACCCGCTCCGTGGTCCTGGCGCACGCGTTCGTGACCGGCGGCGAGGTCAGCGACAGCGAACGGGACATCACGGTCGGCGGCGTCGCCTCCGTGCCCGCGTCCGTCTTCGACGGAGTCGACTACGCCGCGCTCGGACACCTGCACAACTGCCAGACCCTCACCGAACGGGTGCGCTACTGCGGCACGCCGATCGCCTACTCCTTCTCCGAGGCCGGACACCCCAAATCCATGTGGCTCATCGACCTGGGGCCGGGCGGCGAGGTGGCGGCCGAGCGGCTGCACTGCCCCGTCCCGCGCCCCCTCGCCCGGCTCCGCGGCACCCTGGAGGAGCTGCTGGAGGACCCAGCCCACGAACGGCACGCCGCGTCCTGGGTGGAGGCCACCCTCACCGACGCCGCCCGCCCGCACGATCCGATGGCCCGCCTGGGCAAGCGCTTCCCGCACCTCGTCAGCCTGGTCTTCGAGCCGGAGCGGGAAGAGACCGACGACGCGCGCTCCTACGCCGTACGCCTGAAGGGCCGTACCGACCGGCAGATCGCCGAGGACTTCGTCGGCCACGTGCGCCCCGGCCGTGCCGCGGAGCCCGAGGAGCGCGCGATGCTGGGCCAGGCGCTGGAGGCCGCCCGCGTGGCGGAGAGCGAACAGGACGAGCCGGCGGCCACCCCCCGGACGGTTCCCGCGGCGCGGTCCGCCGCCGCCGGCCACCGCGCCGCACCCGAGGGGGCCCGGTGAGGCTGCACCGGCTCACCCTCACGGCCTTCGGCCCCTTCGGCGGCAGCCACACCGTCGACTTCGACGCCCTCTCCGCCGCCGGGCTCTTCCTGCTGCACGGCGCCACCGGCGCGGGCAAGACCTCCGTGCTGGACGCCGTCTGCTTCGCCCTCTACGGCAGCGTTCCCGGCGCCCGGCAGCAGCCGGGCGGCTCTCTGCGCAGCGACCACGCTCCACGGCACACCCTCACCGAGGTCGTGCTCGAACTGACCGTCGCAGGGCGCCGACTGGAGATCACCCGCGCGCCGGAACAGCTGCGGCCCAAGGCCAGGGGCAGCGGGCTCACTCGCGAGCGCGCCCGCTCCGAGCTGCGCGCCTGGGACACGGGCACGGCGCAGTGGCGGGGCCTCAGCCGCTCCCACCAGGAGATCGGTGAGGAGATCGGCCAGGCCCTCGGTATGAGCAAGGACCAGTTCTGCCAGGTGGTCCTGCTGCCGCAGGGGGACTTCGCGCGGTTCCTGCGGGCGGGTGCCGAGGACCGGGCCAAGCTGCTCGGACGCCTCTTCGACACCGGCCGCTTCGCCGCCGTCGAGGAGGAGCTGGCCCGCAGGCGCAAAGCCGCACAGCACGACGTCGTCGCGGCCGACGAGGAACTGCTGGCCCTCGCCCACCGCATGCGGCAGGCCGTCGGTGACCCGGCGGAGCTGAGCGAGGGGCCTGGCGCCACCGTCGCCACCGGCCCCGTGCCCGCGTCCGGCGGCGACGCGATGCCCGGCCGGCGAGCCGCTCCGACGGCCACCGCGTCCCCGGACACCGGCCGCAAGCCCGTCGGCGCCACGGCGGCACGCGCCGCCAAGTCCACCGGGCGAGGAGCGCGGAGCTCCGGGCGCGGGGGCGAGGGCGCCGAGCGCACCGCGCTCGCCCCCGGCGACGCGGGACTCGCGGACGCGGTCCTGGCCTGGGCGGCGCAGGCCCGCGGCCACGCCAGGGAACGTCTCACCTCGGCGGCCCTTGCCGCCGAGACGGTCCGTGAGCGGCACGTCACCGCCGTGCAGCGGCTGGAGGAGGCCCGGGAACTCGCCCGCGCCCAGCAGCGGTTCGCCCGGGCCCGGCAGCGCGCCGAGGAGCTGGCCGCGTCGGGGGCTGAGCACGACGCGCTGCGGCAGCGGCTGGAGAGCGCCCGCGCGGCCGAGGCGGTCGTGCCCGCTCTCCGCCTCCACGACGCCGCCCGCGAGGAACACGCACGCGCCCGCGCGGCGGAACGGGACGCGCGGGCCCGGCTCCCCGAGGCACTGGCCGAGGCGCCCTGCGAGCGGCTCACCGCGCGGGAGCGGGAGGCGAGCCAGGAGCTCGGCGCCCTCGGGGCTGCCCGCGAGGAGGAACCGCGGGTCGCCGGTATCGAGGCGGAGGTGCGCAGGCTCGACGCGGAGGCCCGCGCCGACGAGGAGTTGCTGAGTGAGGCGGAGGAGTGGCTGGCAGGGTGGGAAGACCGGCGGCGCGCCCTCCAGCGCCGGGTGGACGACGCCCAGGAGGCGGCCACCCGGGCGGAACGTCTCGCGGGCCGGCTCCACCCCGCGCGCGCCCGCCTCCAGGCGGCCCGCCGCCGCGACGCGTTCGCCGCGGAGATCGACACGGCCGTGGAGGCTCTCCAACGCGCTCGTGAACAGGCCGCCGAGGCCAAGGAGCGCTGGCTGGCCCTGCGGGAACGCCGGCTGCGCGGCATCGCGGCGGAGCTCGCCGCCAACCTCACCGCGGGCCGGCCCTGCGCGGTCTGCGGCTCCCACGAGCACCCGGCCCCCGCCCGCGAAGCGGCGGACCACGTGGACCGCGCCTCCGAGGAAGAAGCGCTCGCCGCTTCCCAGCGCGCGGGCGAGCTGCGGGAGTCGGCCCGGCAGCGACTCGCGGCCCTCCGTGAGAGCCACGCCACCGCGGCGGGCGAGGCCGCGGGCGAAGCCGCCGCCGTGCCGGCGAGCGCCGTTCCGGGGAGCGCCGTGCCGGCGAGCGCCGATCCGGGGAGTGCCGACGCCGCAAGCGCTGTTCCGGGGAGCGCCGGTCCGGGGAGCGCTGTCTCTGCGAGTGCTGTGCGGGGGAGCGCCAGCGCGGCGAGCGTGGACGAAGCGAGCGTGGACCCGGCGAGCGCTGAACCTCCGAGCGCGGAAATGCCGAGCGCTGAACCTCCGAGCGCGGAAATGCCGAGTGCCGAACCTCCGAGCGTCGAGGCGCTGGCGGCGGTGGTCGACGAGTTGGAGAGCGCGCACGCTCGTGCGCACGCACAGGCGGCCACCACCCACCAGGCCCGCGAGGCGTTGGCCGCCGCCGAGCGGGAGTCCCAGGAGCGCGGCGTGGCGCGTCAGGAGGCCGAGCGCCGCGCCGCGGGACGCGTCTCCACCAGGGACGCACTCCAGCGTGAGCGCACGGCCCTCGTCGGGCGGCTGGACAGGGCGCGGGGCGAGGCGCCCAGTGTGGCGGCGCGCTACGCCCAACTGGAGCGCCACGCCGCGCTGTTGTCCGGGGCCGCCGAGGCGGCTCAGGTGGCGGAGGGCGCCGCCACGCGGCTCGACGAGGCCCGCGCGCACCTGGCCGAGGCCGCCCGTCAGGCCGGCTTCGCCACCGCGGACGACGCGGCGCGGGCCGTACTGCCCTCCTCCGAGCAGCGCGAGTTGCGGGAGCGCCTGGAGAGCCGGCGGGTCGAAGAGGCAGCCGTACGCGAGGAGCTGGCCGACCCGGTGCTCGCCGCGGCGGCGGCCAGGCCCCCGGCGGAGCCCGAGGCGGCCCGTGCGGCGGCCGAGGAGGCGGAAGGGCGCTTGCGCGCCGCCGAGGCCGCACACCACGCGGCGTGCGGTCGCGTCGAGGCGCTGGACGAGCTGGGCGAGCGCGCGGTGGCGACCGCCCGCCGGGTCGCTCCGCTGCGGGCGGCCTACGACAGGGTCGCCCGGCTCGCGGGGCTGACGGCGGGCACCTCGGCTGAGAACGAGCGGCGCATGCGGCTGGAGTCGTACGTGCTGGCCGCCCGTCTCGAGCAGGTCGCCGAGGCGGCCTCGGCCCGCCTCGAGCGGATGTCGGACGGCCGCTACACGCTGGTGCACTCGGGCGAGCGGTCCGGCGGGCGCGGCAGGTCCGGGCTGGGGCTGCACGTGGTGGACGCCTGGACGGGCGCCGAACGCGACACCGCGACGCTCTCCGGTGGCGAGACGTTCTTCGCGTCTCTCGCGCTCGCTCTCGGCCTCGCCGACGTGGTCACCGACGAGGCGGGCGGCTCCCGGCTGGAGACGCTCTTCATCGACGAGGGTTTCGGCAGCCTGGACGAGCAGACGCTGGACGAGGTGCTGGACGTGTTGGACTCGCTGCGCGAACGCGACCGCTGTGTCGGCATCGTCAGTCACGTCGCCGACCTGCGGCAGCGCATCCCCGCCCAGCTGGAGGTCGTCAAGTCCCGGGCGGGCTCCGCCGTGCGCCATCATGCGGCACCCGCCGCGGGCTGACGCCTCTTCCCGCCGCTGAGGGCGGGAAGAGGCGGAAGGGGCCGTGGGCGTGGCCCCGGGAGCCCGGGCGGGCCAGGGCCCCTTGCCCCCGGGGCCCGAGGGCAAGGGGC